>JAAZOW010000002.1 GCA_012797575.1 Methanomicrobiales archaeon
CATCTTCTCGACCGAGTAGGTCGTTATGACCGAAACGATCTCGATCCCCCCGGGGAGGACGACCGTCACCTCGCTGCTCACGGGGCCTTTCTTGATCAGCTTGATGGTACCTCTCAGCTGGTTTCTTGAACTCACTTCCACACGATCACCAACTTTAGCGGTCTCTACGTGGACATAATAACCTTGTGGTGGCCCGGTCGGGCTCTGTGGCGTCTCCAAAAGATCCTCACCGAGGGTGGACAAGCACCCGGCGCACAGGACTTCGCGGGCAGGCACCCTGCCGCCTGAAGCCCTGCAGACGGTATCCGCGAAGGAGACTGCTGCATCATGTCATCGCATCTTCGAAGGTTTTGATGCGTGAGGTGCAGTGCCAACAATCACACGGAATGACGACAATGACCTGGCTTTGCGAGCCCTCCCCCTTCTTTCAATATACCGGCACCCCACCCCGCCTGGCTCATCGCACCTCCTCCCCCCTCCCGGGCGGGGCGGGGGCAGTCATGGCGATACCCCGGGAAGGCCGTATCCGGGAGAATGAACCCACGCGCCGGCTCCCCCTCCAGGTTCTCCCCATACGCTGGACCATGGGAGGTATCTCCACGGGAGGAGGGGCAGACGGGAAGGGGGCAAAAAGCCCCCTCCCCTGTCACTCTTGGGTTCAATATGCCGGAATCTGAACAATTCCGCGCCCATATTGCGACCTGGCCCTCCCGGTCACTCTGCTTTCAATATTCCGGCGTTCCCTGCCCCGCCCTCTCCCCGGGCAGAGTGACACTAGAGAAACTACAAATGGCGCGACGAGGGGCAAAAACATCCCTGAAGATCTCTCAAATGTACGATTGACTATGAGCGCTACACCACACGGAGATGGCATCGGGAGATCTCTTCAAATATCTCCGATAGATACAAACAAAACCCAAAAAAAGACTGCTTTCTTAAAGAGCGGGCCGGCGAGGTACGCATCCTTGCAAACTCGATGAATACTATTAACGTCTTCTGGGATGACTGTACCCCTGACGAGCATGGACGACCTGGTCAAAACGCTAAACGCCCAGACCAATAACCTGAGAGCCCTTATACGATCGATTAAAAAGCTCATGGCCGAAGAGGCAGACATACTGAAGCGTCTGGATACCCTGCATCGTGAGATACCTGCGGTAGAGAGGCAATCACAGCGCCTCAGACTTGAGCAACCCCTGATCGATGAGATAGCGGGTGCGCTGAATACCTGGAGGGAAGAGACTGGGGAATTGGAGTCCCGTGCCAAAGCAGCGTTTGGAGAGGAACTGGAGCAGTTGCTCGCAGCACACGGGCATTCCCTTGAAGGAAACTACCCAAAGCTGAAGACCTCATTCTACACAATCGTCGTCGATATCCGCTCTAACCGGGTGACCCTGTATTATGGCCCGGAGGCAGAGAGGATTGCCGCCACACCGGCCCTCCCGGAAGACGTCTGCAATGAGATCCTCAAACATGAAACCTCTCTGGCAGATCGGGTACTCGATGAGGATGCATTCCTGGCAGACCTCTTTGAGGCCTATTCGGTCTGCCTGCACCGGTCGAATAAAAGGATCGGGGCGGAGGTGCCCATTCCCGAGATCTTCTCCACATTTGCATTCATCACACAGGACACCCGGTTTGTAAAAAATCCAGTGCGGGCAAACTACCACGGGGGCGACCGGGCAACGTTCAGCTACGACCTGTACAGCCTAAAAGAGCGCACCACTGGCAGCTACGAGATGGTGACGATCACAGCACGGCGCGGAGAGACCAGGAGCCGCTATGATACCCTCTGGATACCCGGATCCCCGGGGAGGGGGACTGGGGAACTGATCTCGGGGATAAAGTTTAGAGAGGCGACGAAGTGAACGTGACAGATGCGGAGCAGGACATACCCCAGTTAGACCGGATCCATGCCAGGAGGATCGTTCAGGATGTCGGGGGTAGCGGCCAGCCGCCGATCTACGGGTATCAGTTCTTCACCGCCGGCATCGGCCCCTACCTCGACACGATCGAGGATGAGTATCTCTCAGACTTCATACCCGCCGGCGGGAGCTCGTTTAAACTGGTCATAGGGACGTACGGAGGGGGAAAGACTCACTTCCTGTACAGCGTGCAGGGCAAAGCCTGGGACCAGGAGTACATCACAGCGTACATCGAGCTGAGCCAGAACTCGACACCACTCCACAGACTGGAGGAGGTATATAGGGCGATCGTTGCAAACCTGCTCTATCCCCAGGAAGCCACAGCCCTTCTCCGTGGTTACGATAAAGGCATAGAAGCCACCCTCAAGGCATGGTTCCTCTCAAAGCAGGAAGAGTACACCCGGTACTTCCCTGAGGATAAACTTGAACCGGCGCTCGCCGACTACGCCAATGATATCGGCCCATACGAGAGCAAGAGCTTTCAGAACGCGATCAGGCAGGCGTTCCTGACCCAGCTCCAGGGGGACGACGAGGAGTTTAATCTCATCGTTCAGTGGCTGAAAGGCGAGAACCCCCCCAAAAACCTCCTGAAGGAGTACCACATATTCGAGAAACTCGACAGATCGACTGCATTCAAATTCCTGAGGGACCTGATCCGCTGGATCCAGGAGATCGGGTATACAGGCCTCATCATCCTGATGGATGAGGCTGAGCAGACCCCGAGCATGTCGACAAGGCAGCGGGAGACTCTGCTCAACAACCTCCGGGAACTCGTGGATGCCTGTTCAAAGGGCACCGTTATGAGCACGATGATCTTTTACGCCGTCCCTGATGACAGTTTCCTCGAAGGAAGGACTGCCGTGTATGAGGCGCTCAACCAGCGGCTTGCAACCGTCTTTGAAGGGCCGATCAACCCAACCGGTGTCAGGATAGATCTCGAACACCTCGAAGTGAACCCGGAGGCCTTCTTGAGAGAGGTTGGAGAGAAGCTTGCAAGGATATACGAGGTAGCCTACGAGATCTCATTCGACCCCGACATACTGGATGCGAAGCTCCAGGAGATATCGGAGTGGGCCTACAGAGAGAGGTTTGGAGAGATCGGCTATAAACGGGCCTTCGTGCAGCAGGCCATCAAGACTTTCCACGAACTCCGATATGAAGCATCGCAGTGAATGGCCAGGGGTAACCATAGAATGACTGAGACCGTCGACCACGAGCGCTACGGCACCGGTGTTGTTGAGGGACGGAGGTACCAGGGCTTCGAGCTGCTTGTTCAGTTTTCATGTGGTATCAGGAGATGGGTTCCCCGCAGCGAGCTGCGGAGGGCTTCACACAAAGGTATCCCTCCCGGGCGGGGTGGTGCAGAACCGGCACCGCTCCTGGCGGGCACGGCTCTATCGGATCTGTCAGACGGAGGCGCCGGGCTTCCAGACATGATCACACCGACCAGCTCCGACGCGATCGGGGTGCCGGTGACCGATCTGGTGTTGTGTTCCCGGCCGCCGCAGGACGTCGTGGCTCCGGAGAGAGAGATATTCGCCCTCCCCGACGCAGAGGGAGTTGGTGGAGGAGACCCTCAGAGATACACGGATCACCGGGCACCGTCTCCGGAAAGGGATGCAAGATTGAGAGCGAGGGGTACCATTGAGGCCCTTCGCCAGGGCGGCGTCCCGCGTGAGATGGTCGAACACCTCACCACCGGCAGGGATGGCGAGCTCAATGCGATTCAAGAATGGCTGGAGTCCGGGGATGGCTGCCTGCGCATCGATGGAGACTACGGCGTGGGAAAGAGCCATCTACTGGACTTGGCTGCTCTGCACGCACTGCATGCAGGATGGGCCGTCGCGAGGGTCGAGATAGATCCCAATGAGACGCCGTTTCATAAACCAAAACGGCTCTACCAGAGCATAACCCGATCCCTCAAGTACTACTCTGGCGACCAGCTCCACAACTTCAGCGATCTCATGACGTTCGTGGCCGAATCCCCGGAATCAGATGATACCCGGACCCTGAGGGGCCACCCCTACTTTGGCACGTTCATCCGGTACTGGGGAGTGGACTCAGACAACGAAGACCTCTGGGACTGGATAGGGGGGGAGAGCACCGCATACCGAAGCTACCTTCCCCGGATGCTCGGCTATCAGCTCGCCGCAAACATATACTGCAACCTCCTGAGCGGTCTTGGCTGGATCGCAAAAGATATACTCGGTCTCAGGGGGCTTTTCGTGCTCATAGATGAGGCTGAGAGCATCGATAGGTCGTTTTATTCAAACTATCAGCATACGATGGGACTCAATACCCTGAAAGGACTCATATTCACGGCGAACGGCAACCGATCCCTCATCAGGGAAGCAACAGAGGAGCAGGCGATCAGCCGTCAGGCTGGAAGAGGGCAGATCGGGCGCTACTCAGGCCTTCGCTACCCCGGAGACAGGCAACATCAGTTTTCGTACATCTGGAGAGAGGATACCAGCATAAAGATCGTGCTTGCGTTTGTTCCGGAGTTTTTTGAGTCCCTCGGATACGATAACGATGCCTACCTGGCGGTCAGGGAGATGCCGTCGCTCAACATCGAGTCACTATCCCGCATAGACCATGCACGCCTGCTCAGACAGATCACCGATATATATCGGGAGGCGTACCATTTCGAACCTCAGGGAGACGTATTCGAACTCCTCCCGAAAGGAAAGACACGAATTTTTGTAAAAGCAGCGGTTGAGGCGCTGGACCTTATGCGATTCCACCCCGGCCAGGACCTGCAGGATCTTGTCATCCATGATCGCGAGGAATGAGACGCTCCGGATGAAGAGAAGTCTCAGGAGAACGTGGCACACATTCTTCGTTCGGTTTGGAAGGCTCCTCCCGATACAGGCGGCTGCAATCCCGGTCGTGCTTGCCGGGAGGAACGCGACTTTAGTATCGCCCACGGCAAGCGGAAAGACCGAGGCGGTCATCGCACCGCTCTGTGAGCGCATCTTGACGGAAGGGATCGAGGGACTCTCGGTGCTGTATATAACCCCGACGCGGGCGCTGGCAAACGACCTCTATGACCGGTTGAACGACCAGATCAGGCAACTCCACCTGCAGATCGACGTAAAGACGGGAGATAGGCCCACCCTCAACTGGAAGAACCTCCCTGACATAGTGGTCACAACCCCGGAGTCGTTCGACTCGATGCTGTGCAGGCACCCTGAAGCCCTCGCCTCCATCGAGGCGGTGGTCCTCGATGAGATACACTTCCTCGACGGGACATACCGGGGGGACCAGCTGCGCCTTCTGCTGAAGCGGTTGAGGCACATCAGGCGAGACTTCTCCGTGTATGCCCTGTCCGCTACGGTCAGCAATCCCGAAGAGGTTGCCGCGCGGTATGCTCCCGACTGCGAGATCATCCAGGTAGCGGGGAGACGGGCCTTTCGCGAATCATACGTCCAGGCGCTTGAAGAAGTAGCGGAGTGTGCCGAGAAGGAAGGACTCAATAAATTCTTGATCTTCTGCAACAGCCGGAAGAGGACCGAAACGCTCGCCGTCGAGGCCAAACGGCTCTGGGGACCCGGCAGGGTCGTCGTGCACCACGGGAGCCTGCATAAGAAGGAGAGGACCGAGGCCGAAGAGACGATGAAGTCCGCCAGGCGGGCAGTCTGTGTATCGACCATGACACTTGAACTCGGCATCGATATCGGGGATATCGATGGCGTGGTCCTTGCAGACCCACCCTATGATACCGCCTCGTTCATCCAGAGGATAGGGCGTGCGGGGAGGCGAACCGGCGAGATTCGAATCTTCGCCATCTGTGACGACAACCGGGAGGTCTTCGAAGATCTCGTTGCGGCAGCCCGAAGTAACCTCCTCGACGAGAGGGTGTACCATGAAGACCTCTCAGTGGTGGTGCAACAGATCTTCTCGATCCTGTATGCAAACCCATCGGGGGTGGAACCTGCCGCCCTCATGGAGATCTTCGAGGGGTTCGTCTCAGAACAGGCGCAGGTCGAGCGCATCATAGACCATCTCCGCGAGCACGATCACATCGTCCAGAAGGTGGACCGGCTCTATGCATCAGAGTCGGTCATGAATCTTGGTGACCGCGGAAAAATTCATTCCAATATCACTGATTCGATCGGCGTCCTGGTCATCGATAGCAACAGGAATCGCGAGATCGGGGAGATCGTGCTACCGACAAAGATCATCCAGGGGATGAGGCCTTTTGTTCTCGCCGGGAGGGTATGGAGCATCGAGAGGGCCACGAGGCAAAGGCTCTACGTCAGGCAGATCCATGCTTCCGCCGCCCCGGCGGAGTTTCACCAGTCCACATCTGTTGGGGCATACTTTGACTACCTGCCGGAGGATATGCAGCGGAAGGATTTGTGCAGGTGACGCCCTCCGGCGCACCCGGACTGCCGACGCGCACAAGGTGGCATCCCGATGAGATCGAGGGCGAACCGGATACCCCTCTTACCAGATCGCCCGGCCCATCAGGGTGACCTGTTCACAGAACCGGTGAGTACCGCTGTGCCAGGAACGACGCCGGCAGGCGACATGGCCGCGCGGAACCCATCGATCCGCCGGACAGTGGGAGGCGCAAAAGACGGTTCGCTGCCTCGGGGGGATGCCGTGAACACGCCTTCCTGGCCAGACTTTTTGCCTTTTCCCGGTCAAGAGTACACTGGATGGTGCAGGGGAATGTGGATGCTCCCCGGCGGGCTGTACATGACCCGTATGGAGATGCGATCGAGATACTCGATCCCCCCTTCTACCGGAAGGAGTTTGAAGATGCGTACCGGTTCATCGTCGACGACTATGCGGTAGTGCCAAAGGCGATCGGCCTGTTCCTGCCTTGTGCCGTGCGGAAACCCTACAGTCAGAGCCCGAGCCATAAACTCTTCTGCCGAATCATCGGCACCGTCCTCGACCCGGAGGATTACCATATCGCTATATTCGGCACCTGCGGAGCCGTCCCTGCGGAACTTGAGTGCATGTATCCCTACCGAAGCTACCGCTACATGCTCGGTAAGACCATGGACGGACGGATCCAGCGCGACTTTCACCGGATCGAAGTCTACCGGCTGAAAGGCTACCTCGAGAAGACCCGGTATACCTACCAGCGGCGGCTCGCCTACTGTATCGGACCGTTCCGCGCGGCTATGGCAGAGGCATCCGCAACGACCGGGATCACCGTCGATCTACTCCCCTCCGATCCTACGATCGAACGACTCTACGATGTCGGTCGTCCGTTTCCCGAAGGCAGCCTCTCGATGCCGGAGTACATCGACGAGTTCCGGGAGGGGCTCCTGAGGCTGTCGCGTTCGATCGGTAGCAAGACCTGATCCGATGCGCAAAAATGGTTATTTAGGTTTATAGTGGCCCCACTTCTCAAGGGCTTTTTTGAGTTCGGGAGCGCTCTTTGCCTTCTCATCCAGGGTCTCGCCCTCCTCCCAGGCCTCGATCGCCTGCATGGTGGCCATGGCGCCTGCCCGCGTGCCCTCCGGGTGGCCGTGGATCCCGCCGCTCACCAGGAGGACGAGGTCGCTGCCGTAGATATCGAGGACATCCGGCACAAGTCCCGGGTGGAGCCCGCCCGATGATACGGGGAAAGCGCTCTTGACTGCGCCCCAGTCCTGATCGAGGGCCATATGGTCCGCCGCATCGGTATATTTCTTGCGGAGGATATCGGCAAGCACTGTGACTTCCGCCCGCGTGCCGACCAGTTTCCCGACGGCAGTCCCGGTGTGGATCTGCGAAACCCCGATGAGGCGCATGATCTTTGCCAGGAACTGCATCGTGATACCGTGCTCTTCGCTCCGGTCGAACGCTGCATGCATCGCCCGGTGGGCGTGAATGGCAAGCCCGAGATCGGAACAGTAGTCCCGGAGGGTCGCGACCGCGGCGGTCCCGGTCACCACGAC
>JAAZOW010000072.1 GCA_012797575.1 Methanomicrobiales archaeon
ACCCGCGGATGACGTGGATCGCCGTCGCCTTGACCGAGAGGGTGACGGCCATCCCCGGAATGAGCGCAAGATCACGCACCGACCGCCGGGTCAGGACGGCGGTCAGCATGGCACCCGCATCCACCTTAACCTCAGCGATGGGACCGTTCTCCACGACCGAGACGACCTTCCCGGTCAGCGTGTTCCGGGCGCTGGTATGCCGCCCATCCCCAACGGCAACGACGAGATCGTCGGCCTGGATGCAGAGGGTGACCCTCTCGCCCGCCGCTACATCCGTCACCACCTCAAAGGCCAGTCCCCCGGATATCACCGTCGCATGCCCATTCTCGTTTACCCTCACCACTCCATCGAGGATGTTTTCTATCCCGATGAATGACGCAACGTCCCGGCTCTTTGGCGTATTCAAGATCACACCCGCCTTCCCCTCATCCACAAGACTCCCGGCGATGATCACCGCCATCCGTGTGGCGAGCAGGTGCGCCTCCCGGCGGGAATGGCTCACCTGGACGATCGTGAACCCATCCTCGCGGTGGAGTCGCCGGAGATCGTCGATGAACTTCTCCTGCGTGACCGGGTCGAGGGCTGAGAGGGGTTCATCGAGGAGGAGGATGTCAGGTTTCACCGCGACAGCCCGTGCAAGCGCCACCCGTTGCTGCTCGCCGCCCGAGAGGGTTCCGGGGTAGCGGTCGGCAAGGTGGGTGATCCCGAACCGTTCAAGGAGGGGAGCGACTTCGCGCCGTGCATCCTTCTTTCGCATCCCCCGCACCCGGAGGCCGTAGGCGATGTTATCCCAGACCCGCATATTCGGGAAGAGTGAGTAGTCCTGGTAGACGAGGGCGACCCCCCGCTTCTCGGGGGGGAGGATGGTGATATCGTCGCCTCGGAGAAGCACCCGACCACTCTCTGGCCGGTGGAGCCCGGCAATCGCCTCGAGGATAACCGTCTTCCCCGCCCCCGACGGTCCGACGATAAAGTAGTAATCGCCCCGCTCAATCTTCAGGTTGACGTCATTCAAGCGGAACGAGCCGAGCGTGAGCGAGACTTGATCAAACTCGATCATCGTACCTCCCGAGATACCTGGTCATCCGCCGGAGAAGGTAGAAGACCACGAAACTGACCACGATGACGATAAACGCGATGCTCCTGCTCGTGCGGATGCCGTCCGTCGTGAAAGAGTAGTAGATCAATGTCGATATGATGAACGGGTAGTAGGCGATCATGATGACGCCGGCGAACTCCCCGATCGCCCGACCCCAGGCGAGGATGGCTCCGTTGTACATATGTCGGAGGCTCAGGGGGAGAGTGACCGTCCAGAACGCCGTGAAGGTGCCCGCCCCGAGCGTGCGGGCAACGTTCTCCAGATGGATGGGCACCTTCTCAAACCCTTCCCGCATGGAGTTGATGTAGAACGGTGAGGCGACGAAGAGCATCGCGATGATCGTCCCGGGGAGGGCATCTTCAAACGCAATCCCGACCTCCAGGAGCGGTGCGCCGAGCCATCCCCGGCGCATGAAGAGGAGGTAGACGAGCAGGCCCGCCACGGTGTGAGGCAGGATGAGCGGGATGTCGATGATGCTCTCGATGGCTCCCTTCGTGCGTGAGGGACGGGATCGGGCAAGAACGTAGGCAAGCGGCGTTCCGAAGAAGATCAGGAGGAGGACCGCGCTCGCCCCTGCACCGAACGTGAGGAGGATCGACCCGATCACCTCCGACGACGCTGCAACCCTGAGGAGGTTGGCCGGGTTGGCGAGTTCCGCCATCGTGATATTGGCGAGCGCGAGAACCGTGATCCCGACGAGCAGCCCGCCGAGGATACAGAACCCGATGGTGCATCCATCGATATACTGCCTTTTGCGCCCTCCCCACCTGGAAGAAGTCACTTCCTCCTCACCATGGAGGGGGTCGCCTGTGAGCGTTCCG
>JAAZOW010000056.1 GCA_012797575.1 Methanomicrobiales archaeon
AAGTGCTGGTACGAATGTCATTACAGTCGATCCCCGGAATACAACTCAAATGTGTTCAAACTGTGGAAGTATCGTAAAAAAGACACTTTCTGATCGAATCCACGAATGCCCATACTGTGGATTTGTTGCAGATCGTGATTACAATGCTGCGGTGAACATACATCGCATGGGGATGGAACAGCCCTTCGAGCCTGTGGAGATACTACCTCTACATCACATCGGTGTGATGCAAGTATTATCAATGAAGCAGGAAGCCCCGCCCGCGAGCGCGGGGTAGTTCACACGGATCTTTGGAGAAGGAGTACAGGCGACATCTCGGGAGGGGATGTTTCGTGAGATCCGGATGAAGGTGAACGGCTATAATATAGGAGTTACGCACTTCGCCAGAAATGGTGCCCAAATTTTATTGATACGCACGATTTGTTAACCATTCTTTGTTGATAAACATTTAAGTCACGATGCATTCTGCGTAACTCCTATAATAGAATGCTGGCTCTGGCAGGAAGGCAAGCATCATAGGGATTATGCAACACAGCGCGCCATGAGCCTTCGGCTCATAGATGAGCATGAAAAATGGCGATGGTCGATCCCTACCGGCAATAGCGGTCTGTTCGAGCGGACGCTCTCCAGACCCGGAGGGATTTTTTCATACCAGCAGCATTGCCACAACCCTCATGTGTGTGCATGAAGGTTCTCAGGTAGGGAATTTTATCCCGCCGAAAGTGGGGAATTTTATCCCACCGTTGACACCGGGTCTCAAAGGCGTTGTCGTCGCGGAGGGGGAGACCTACGAAGAAGCACTTGCTGAGGTGAAATCTGCCATCCAGTTCCATATCGAGACCTTCGGGAACGATGCGTTCGAGAACGACGACATCATGGAGACCTTCGTTGCCGAAGTCGCCGTCTAGATGAAGTTTCCGCACGATGTGCCCCAGCGGAAGGTGCTGAAGGCGCCGGGAGCGCTCAGGTTTGAGGTCGTCAGGACGGGCAACCATATCGCTCCGCAGCAACCCGGACGGCACAACGACGCCGCTCACAATGCCGAATCATCTGCACGCAGGCAGGAATTTCACGGCAGGAGTTCCTGCGAGCGTATGAGCAGAGTTGAAACCCAATCCTCTCACCCTCACCCGGGAAAGATCCTCTAATTAGCATAAACCACAAACCTACTATTATTATGATCACCGACCGCGAGAAGGCCGCGTTTGAAGCAGGCATCAAACTCGGCGCCATCTACCACCAGTTCGTCGGGACGCCCATCGCCCGCGAGACCGCAGCGTCCGTTGAGGCCGCAATCGAGCAGGCTGTCAGCCTCCAGCCCTACGTGACCAACATCCGTGTCAGGCTGAACCGCGATCTCATGGTCTCAAACCGGTTCGGCTACTCGGAACTCACCGGGAAGATGTTTGATGTCGAGATCACGACCCGGGTCGGGGAGGCCGCCTGCCGGGCCCGGCTGCGCCTCGAAGACGACTACCCCATGATGGAGATCATCGACGTCCATGAAGATGCCTGCAATACCGATCACTGACGACCATATCCATATCGACCCGGCAAACGGCCGGGGCATCGAGGCCGCGAAGGACTTCCAGCGCAGCGGGGGGACGCATATCTTCCTTGTCTCAAAACCCTCCTGGTCGTTCGGGATCGAGCCAACCTCCGGCGACGACTACCGGAGGGCCTTCGATGCAACCCTCCGGGTGGCCGGGATGGTCAGGGAGACCGGGCTTGTGGTCTATCCGGTCCTCGGCGTCCACCCGGCAGAGATGAGCCGCCTTGCGGAGCGGATGAGCCTAGATGCGGCCGCCGCCCTGATGATGGCCGGGCTCGACCTTGCCGCCCGCTACGTCGAGGAAGGGGAGGCGGTCGCCCTGAAGAGCGGCCGGCCCCACTACGAGGTAGCCCCGGAGGTGCTCGCCGCCTCAAACGCAATCCTCCTCCACGCCCTCGAACTTGCTGCCGACGCTAACTGCGCCGTCCAGCTCCATGCCGAGAGCGGGCCCTGCGCCGATGTCGTCGAGATGGCCGGGCGGGCAGGAATTCCGGTTGAGCGGGTCGTCAAACATTTCGCAACCCCTGATACCCCGCTCACCCCCTCCTTCATCGCGCGACACGAGGATATCCCGGCGCTTGCCCGGGCCGGGAGGCGGTTCACCATGGAGAGCGACTACATGGACGAGAACGCCCGACCCGGCGCGGTCATCGGTCCGAAGTCGGTCCCCCGGTTCACGCGCCGCCATCTTGAGGCAGGGCTCATCACCGAAGAGGATGCCTGGCGCATCCACGCCGACACACCATCACGCACCTACGGCGTGGATATCGACCTCCCCTCCCGGAACAGCGCACCTTTTTGACGACTCCCAACCAAGAGATCTGATGATGTACCTGAAAGTGCACCACATACC
>JAAZOW010000051.1 GCA_012797575.1 Methanomicrobiales archaeon
CCGGATAGGTCGCGCGAGAGGATCTGGGTCATGGATTTCGTGAACTGGGGGAGCGCCTTTCGGGATATATCCCGGAGCCTGGGGTGGACTTTCTCCGCACCCTCCGCCTCCTCCATGCGGTTGATCGCCTCCCCGAGACGTTCGAGGGCGGCGTTGATGGCCTCCCTTGATGATGCTGTCGCATCAGAGAGGTTATCTCGTATCTCCTCCTCGCGGGCATCCAGCCATGATGGGAGGTCGTCAAATGAGAGTCTCGGTCTCTCTTTCTGTGGTTCAGTTCGCCCAAAGAGGTCTCGTATTCGCTTAAACATGAGTCTACCCGATCCCTGTGTACCTTAGTGATGGCAATCCCTATCAACGATCCCATCAATCATTTCTCACGATCCGTCGCAGGCGTTCCACGCCACGGATCTCGCGGATGACGTCCACTACAGCGGGGGAGACCAGATGCTCCCAGGGTTCGCCATTGAGCATACGTCTCCTGATCTCGGTGCCGGAGTGTATCAGCCGTTCGTACATGTCAGGTGAATAGACGTCCACCCCGGCCTCGCTGAAGAGCTGCACAACCAGGGGATTACTGGAGTAGACGGACTCAAACGGTGGCGTCATCGACCGGACCTGGGCGACCCAGAGGGCGTTTCTCTGGATATCTTCGATGGGGATGACGTAGAACGGACATTCGAGGTTGTTGAGCGATCGGGTGATCATGAGCACCCGTTCCCCCGCCGTAAAGGGGTTTGCCATGGTGTGGGAGAGTTGTGCACTCCCGACCCCGATGACGATCTCGTCGACCAGGGATGCGATCCGCTTAAGCACCGAATGGTGGCCGTTGTGGTACGGCTGGAACCGTCCTATATAAAATCCTCTGCTCATCGTCGCCTACCTCCGTGTGCAATCTGCGCGGCAAACGCACCGGCTGTGAACCCTGCATCTATGTTCACGACAGCGAGGACGGAACAGGCCTGGAGCATACTTGCAAGAGCCGCCTCGCCTCCTCCCATATAGCCATAGCCGGTACTCACGGGAACGCCGATGACGGGCCGGTCGACGAGGCCGGCTACGATTGCAGGAAGTGTCCCCTCTCGCCCGGCGATCACGATGAACACATCTGCCGGAACGAGATCTCGAAGAGCCGAGAAGAGACGATGGATCCCGGCCACTCCAACATCGTACGCAGTCCTGACGATGCACCCCATCTCCTCGGCGATCACCTTCGCCTCCTCGGCGACGGGGATATCTGATGTCCCGGCCGTGAGGATGGCAACGGTCCCGCCCTGGCAGTCGCGGCTGGATGCGCCTTCAGTCGAGAGGATGACTGCCCGCGCTGCCTCCCGGTGCTCCATCCGGATCTCCGGTGGAAGCCTGGCCTGCAGAGCCTTGATATGCTCCGGAAAGACCCTCGTTGCAACGCACCGACCCGTGGCCTTCGCCTGTGCAAGCATAATCTCCGCAAAGACTGCAGGCTCCTTTCCCTCTGCGAGAACCACCTCGGGCATGCCGCATCGCACACCCCGCCCGGTATCGATCCGGGCCATCCCGTCGAGCACTTCTATACGGAGACCTTCGATGGCGGCCGTCGCCTCGTCCTCAGATACCTCACCGTTACAATACATCCGAAGGATGTCCCTGATGGCAGCATTCGGCAACATAACCTGATAACAAAAATAGGAGGGGGAAGTATAATAGTACTCCATTCCATGTCGTATCTTACCTATATCGCAGGGTTCGGCGTTGCTGTCGTAGCATTTCTCTGGCTCCGCGACCTGCGGATCTTTTATAGGACTGGCCTCTCTGGTTATCGAAAGGCAGCCTACCGGGGTATCCTGTACACGGCGCTCGCCATGCTCGGATACTTCCTCACCAGTCTCACCCAAGATTGGGTCTTCCTCGGCCTCGGCCTGATCCTTGCGTCTCTCTACCTCCAGGGCCGTGTCGAGCGGGAGCGCGTGTGGCGCAACGAAGGCACGATTCAGCGCTTCTTCGGCAGTGTGGAGCGCACAAAAGATAAGGGTTCACGCAAGAGACCATAACTAGGGAGAATATTGAATGCTTCAGAAACCACGCGGAACAAGGGATTTTTTACCGGATGAGATGGAGCGGCGACGACTGATCGAGCAGCGGATGCGCGAGGTTTCCCGCCGGTGGGGATACCGGGAAGTCAGCACCCCCGACTTTGAACACCTTGAACTCTTCACGATGAAGTCGGGCGAGGGGATCATCCAGGAGATGTACACCTTCGAGGATAAGGGGGGCCGGCCGATGACGCTCCGGCCTGAGGTGACGGCTTCGGTGCTCCGGATGTATGTTAACGAAGGAAAGGTCTTCCCCAAGCCGATCCGTTGGTGTTATTTTGCCGACTGTTTCCGGTATGAACGTCCGCAAAAAGGCCGTTACCGCCAGTTCTGGCAGTTTGGCGTCGAGCTCATCGGCGCGGATACGGCGGGTGCCGACGCCGAGGTGGTCATGCTCGCCGACGACGTCCTTCGATCGAGCGGCGTCACGTTCGACCTCCGTGTCGGGCACCTCGCACCGATGAAGCATCTCCTCTCGGACCTTGCCCTCGGGGATCAGCGGACGGTTATGGCCTGCCTCGATAAGCGTGACCGGGAGGCACTTGCAGCGGCGCTCGATAAGAGGGGTGCATCCCACCTCTCCGATCCGCTTGCGGCGCTCTCGGAGTGCCAGACCGTTGCAGAGGTCTTTGAGATCGCAGGCGATGTGCCGGAGCGCGCTCGGATCGAGGAGACGTTTGCACTCCTCGACTCGCAGGGGATCGATTACCGGCCCGACTTCGGTATTGCCCGGGGTCTTGACTACTACACGGGAATGGTCTTTGAGGGATTTGCCAGAAATCTCGGCGCCGAGAACCAGATCATCGGCGGCGGGGCCTACCGGCTTGCCCACCTCTTCGGCGGGGATGACGTGGCCTCATGTGGGTTTGCCATAGGGTTTGACCGGGTCATGGTCTCGATCGGGGACTTTGCCCTCGCCCCTGAGACCGTCATCGGTGTTGTCTGCATGTCAGAGGCACGGGAGCGGGGGCTTGAGGTTGCCCGGGCCTTCAGGGATGCCGGGGTAAGGGCCGAGGTCAACCTCATGGAACGGGGGATGGGTGCCCAGATCGCCCATGCCGCAAAGACCGCGGATTTTGCTGTGATCCTCGGAAAGCGTGAGGTCGATGCCGGCACGGTGACCCTCAGGAACCTGCATTCTGGCGAACAGCAGGAGATAAGCCTTGGAGAGGCCGTCGCTGAGGTAGCCCAGCATGGGGATCGCTGAGGATCTCGCCAGAGAACAACGGAGTATCAGCGTCGCGGAGTTCTTCGAGAAGAATAAGCACCTGCTCGGGTTTGACTCCCCGACGCGCGGCATCATCACCACGATCAAGGAAGCGGTGGACAACGCGCTCGATGCCTGCGAGGAGGCAGAAGTGCTCCCCGACATCTTCGTCGGTATAAGAAAGGTCGGGGATGATGTCTACCGGATAACCGTCGAGGATAATGGTCCGGGGATTGTGCCTGAGAACATCCCCTTCGTCTTTGGAAAACTCCTCTACGGCTCCCGGTTCCACCAGATCCGGCAGAGCCGGGGGCAGCAGGGTATCGGCATATCAGCGGCGGTGCTCTACGCCCAGCTCACGACCGGCACACCGGCGCTGGTCGTATCCCGGACGGGAGCCCGCGAAAAAGCGCACCGGTTCGAACTGATGATCAGGACCGAGACGAACGAGCCCCAGATCGTCAGTCACGAGGAGATCGACTGGGACCGGACACACGGGACGAGGATCGAGATCGAGTTCAAGAGCACCCTCGCCGCAAAGAAACGGCTGCTCGACTACCTCCGCCTCACCGCGATCGTAAATCCTCACGCGCGGATCACGGCCGATATCGATGGTGAGGTGACGTCGTTTGAGCGGGCGAGCGATGAGGTCCCACCGTGCCCAAGACCCGTCCTCCCTCACCCGCATGGGATCGAGTTCGGGGCGCTGAAGAGACTTGCTGATGCGAGCGACGGGACGGTTGAAGAATTCCTCATAGAGAGCTTCTCCCGGGTCGGGAAGAAGACCGCTGAGGAGATGATCGGGATCGCTGGCCTTAAGCCCACCCGGAGGGTGAGGAGGCTTGGCGCAGATGAGCTCAAGCTCCTCCTTGATGCCATGCAGGGCGTGAGGGTCCCAGCCCCGCCGGCGCAGCAGTGTCTCTCACCCATCGGGGAGGACCTGATCTGCAGGGGGCTTGAGAAGGAGATTCAGCTTGATTTTGTCAGAGCCCGGACGCGCCCGAGCGCCGTCCATAGTGGGCACGCATTCATCATCGAGGCGGCGCTCGGGTATGGGGGGAAGCTTCCCTCGGAGGGAAATGCCCAGATCTTCCGATTCGCAAATCGGGTTCCACTCCTCTACCAGCAGGGAGCCTGCACCATAACAGGTGCTGTCTCACAGGTGAATTGGAGAAATTACGGGCTTTCGCAGCAGACCCTCCCCGTAGGCCCGGCGCTCATCATGGTTCATGTAGCGTCCACAAACGTTCCCTTCACGAGTGAGAGCAAGGATGCGGTTGCATCCATCCCCGAGATCGAGCGCGAGATCGTGCTCGTCCTCCAGGAGCTCGGTCGGGAGCTGAAGGCCTACCTATCCCGCCGGGAGCGGAAGAAACAGCAGGATGACCGTGCCCGGGCGGTATGCTCGATCATCCCCGAGATCGCCGCCAAGGTGAGCGAGATCGTCGAGCTCCCCCTGGTGGATACATCCCCGCTCGAGGGGAGGATCATGCGAAAAGTCGTGGCCAAGAAGCAGACGAATGATGGGAAGGTCTGTATCAGGGTGACCAACTACACGAACAGCGAGGTCGCACTCACCCTCTACAACCTCTCCTCTGATACGGCGGAGGATGCAGAGCCGCAACCCGACTTCGTGGATGATATCGGTGGAGAGTACAATAAGGTCTGGCGGTGCAGGCTCGATGTCGGTGAGGCCTGGCAGGTTCTCTACACAGGGGTGGGCGATGGGGTGCTTGATCTCCGTGGTGTTGAGGATACCATGAAGGTGGTGGTGGATCTCGATGTCTAGGGAAGAGATGGATGCTCTTGCCAAGGAGCGTCTGGTGGGTATCGCCCGCACCTGGTATGAGCAGATGCGGGATGGTATCGTGCCGTATGTCAGGTTGCCGACGCGGACGAAGCATAATATCGAGTACGATGATGAGAGCGAGGTCTGGAAGTATGGTGATAAGGAGAGCACCCGTGCGGCGACGACCGAGAAGAGCGCGGTGCATCTCCTGAAGATGGCCTACGTCATCGGGTTTTTGAAGCAGCAGCTCGTGGAGAACCGGTCATCGACCTTGAGGGAGCTCTACTACATCTCTGAGGGCTGGAAGAGAGCGAAGTTCTCGGCCCAGGATGAGAGCAACCTCTTGATCGAAGATCTCGAGATCATCACCGACGTCCAGCGGGAGGCGTTCCACCTCCGGCCCGAGGAGGACGGTGCTTCAATCTTCGGGCCCCTGCGGATACGGGAGACGACCCGGCGGGGCGTGCGCGAGATGCACTGCCAGGAGGATGTCGGGGAGGCGGGCTACCCCATCCCAAACAACGTTGATACCCTTGACTTCGTCGACCATGACGCAAAGTTCGTCATCGCCATCGAGACCGGCGGTATGTATGCCCGTCTGATGGAGAACGGGTTTGATGAGGAGTACGGGGCGATCCTGGTCCATCTCAAGGGACAGCCGGCGCGCTCCACGCGGCGGGTCTTACGGAGGCTCAGCGACTCACTTGATCTCCCCGTCGTGGTCTTCACCGACGGCGATCCGTGGTCCTACCGGATATACGCGAGTGTCGCCTACGGCTCGATCAAGAGCGCCCATATGTCTGAACTCCTGGCGACGCCGCAGGCGCAGTTCGTCGGGGTGCAGCCTACCGATATCTCAGACTATGATCTTCCCTCTGATAGACTCACCGAGCAGGACGTCAACGCGCTGAAGGCGGAGCTGACCGATCCCCGGTTTGCGACTGAGTATTGGCACAACCAGATCAACCTGCAGCTCGAGATGAAGCTGAAGTCGGAACAACAGGCGTTCGCGAGCCGGGGGCTCGACTTCGTGACGAAAGAGTACCTGCCGACGAGGTTGTCGGAGATGGGGGTTATCTGAGGGGGCCATGGAATTGGGGTTTGACCGGGAGAAGAACCGGCAGGAGAGGCTGGCCTTTGTCCGGAGACATGCTCTCTGGGTCAGGCGGGTCCCAAACGAGGTCTGGAGCCGCGAGCAGGCCGATCTGATCGATGCGTTCCTGGCGAACGCCGGGAGTTACGCCCTTTCCCGTGCCCGGTACCTCGAGATGCACCAGGCTCTCGCGAAACGGCGGCACCCCGGATCGGTGGATAACCACGGTTCCGCATGATCCCAGATGACTTCGCACTCGTGCTCTTTGGAGGAGGATGTACATTTTACGTGAGTGGGACGGCGTAACTCCCGGCGTTCGCCAACTGCTTAAAGTTATTGAGAGTTATAACCTCTTGGAGGACGACAATGCCGCATAAATACGCAATCGAGATCATCTACAGCGATGAGGATGAGGGGTTCATCGCCGTGGTTCCGGAACTTCCGGGGTGCTCTGCCTTCGGCGAGACCGAGGAGGAGGCGCTCCGGGAAGTGAAGGTCGCTGTCTCCCTCTGGCTTGAGGCCGCCCGTGAGGAGGGGAGAGTTATCCCGGAACCTGCCGGCAGGGAGCGGCTCCGGGATATCCTTGCGGGGAAGGGCGCCGCGTCTGGATCGTGAGCGCGAATGGCGCTTCTCAAAGCGCACACTGTTTTTAAGCAACTGAGTCTCGGGCTGGCTCTTCCGTGCAGATCCCACTCACTCTGGAGTTACCCGGTCCCTTCATATTTTATCCATGGCCCTGACTGTTCTGCGGTTCACTCAAACTCCGCGAGCGCCACCACCGGCACCCCCTCGAGGTCGTCAAAGACCACCGGGTAGAGCCGTAAGATCCAGGGCTCCCCAAGCAGCCGCCCGTAGGAGAGGTCCACATCCTCAAGCAGGAAGATGTGCGGGTGGTTGCAGAGGAACGCGCGGTGGGCCTCTCTCCCCTCCCCGGGGTTTGCAGGGGTGGCGATGGATATAGTATCGATCCCGAAGAGCCTGAGGGCCGGGTTCTGCATGCGGAGGAAGCCCGGCACCTCGTGGTGGACCCAGGGGTGCCTTTTCGCGTAAGCCTCAGGGTCGCTTTCCCGGAGCCGGCCGCTGCCGGTCTTCACGAAGAGCGCGCGGGCGCTCAGGACCGCGTCGAGGTGCCCGAGGAGGTCGTGGATCCGGATCGGCTCTTCTCTAACCTTGGGTATCTCGATGCACCGTGCGGGTGCAAAGACCGCCTCCGGTGCGAGGAGGGCCCTGACCGAGCCCCCGCCCGGGCAGGAGTGCCGGGGGAGGTTGATGTGGGTCCCGGCGTGGCTGGAGAAGGAGATCTGGCTCTTCTCCTCGGCGTCTCCTCTGGCGAGCGATTTCGTGGGGTTGATCGTGAGCGGTTCCGTTCCGGGGTAGAGCGGTGTTCCCCGGTTCAGGGGGTATGAGATCGGGATGAGCATACGCTCCCCCGTAGGTACCCCCTGAGTTCATGAAGGTTCTCCACGATCTCCTCCACCCCCGGCCGGCCGACAAACCGGTTCGGGTCGCCGGGCGGGATCCTCGCGACGAACCGGACGCCGGTCGCGCGGGCTGCGTCCCAGTCGTTCGGGGCGTCGCCGACGAAGAGGGCCTCGTCGGGCGAGGCGCCGGTTTCGTCAAGGATCTCTCTGATGCACTCGGCCTTCGTCTTCGGCGAGCCGTAGATCCGGACGAAGTACTTCGTGAGATCCCGGCGGCGGGCGATCTCGTGCATCTCGGCCTCCGGGGTCGCGGAGACGATATAGAGCGGGAGCATGCGGGAGCAGTCCCTGAGGAGGTCCTCCGCCCCATGGACATAGGGGACGGTGAGCATCGCATCAAAGATCAGCCCGACGTATTCGTCCGCGAGCCGCTCCTCCTGCTCGGGGGTGAGGGGCTCGTCGAGGATGTTTGCGTAGATGTGGCGGAACTTGTCGTAGCGGGACATCCCGCCGTTCTCGAGGTGGAAGGCGATGATCTCGTCAAGGTGCTCGGGGGACGCGAAGGAGAAGATCTTTCTGAGCGCGACGGTCTTTAAGGGGATGGATTCGACGATGATGCCGTCGAAGTCGAGGATGAGGGTGGTGAGGGGGTTCGTTGGTGTTGTATTGTCTGTTTTCATGATGTCAAGTCCCCAATTAGATATTGTGAAATATTGTTTCACAGATATCCGGATATCCATTGTGATAGCCTATGGGGCCGTAGTGCATCTCAGATCCTCAAGACACGGTGTCCTTTGCTCGGCGAAGAACTGCTTAGTGGGTGAGGACATTGCGACTATCATAAGACCTACCGCCCGTGCCTGTATTTATTCTTGCGCATGTCTGCTATCCTGGGGCTAATGGACTGATATTTTTCAAGTTCTGGTCTTACCTTAATTATGAATGGCGTTCCCCGCACAAAATCTTTATACAATCAAGTAATATGTGGGCAATATAAGTGTATATGAGAACGATCTCAGATTGTCAAATTACTGGATGGACAGAGTGGGCTCCCCAATAAGCCGTAATTTGTATATAGAAGGATAAATTTGGCCTGATATTTGGCATTCTACCTGTTATAGCCCAGAACTGCAGAAACCATATTATGTACAATATCTCATAAGTCTATACTGGAGTTTTGCGATGAAGGTACTCATGGTGGCCGGCGACAACTCTTATGCGATAAAAATTGGAGGAAAGCATATCCATCAGTTGTTACTTGAGAGGGGGCTCACGTCTCTGGGCATCGATGTGGATACAATCTATCCCCAGTTCTCAGACGCTCCGATTATACGATATCTCGAGTATATTAAGTATGGACTGCTCGCAGGCAATCCAACCCAATTTTTACCGCCAGACAAACTTCAGGTTGTCTCTATCGTGAGCCAGCTGCAAGACGCACTTGCTTCGGTTGATATTGATTCCTATTCGGTTGTCCACTGTCATGATGTCGTTTCGGCTTATGCATTCCGCCAAGCCTTTCCTCACGCAACATTGCCCAAAATTTTAACGCTTCATGGCTATTTTTCACAGGAGGCCGTTGACTATTCAAAGATCCGGACTGATTGGCCGAGGAAGGTGTTTTTTGACTTTTGCTACGCCATTGAAGAGAAGGGGGTCCATTGGAGTGATCGGATTATTTGCGTAGATACCAGACTCCGGAATTACGTGAAAGATACCTTTGGTTACACCTCTACACATACTTCGGTTATCCAGAACGCCACTGATACTGATATGTTCTGCCCTGTTTCGGCGAGTGAGAACGTTCAGATTCGTGCGGAAATGGATTATAGCGATGATCTATTTATTATCATAGTACCCCGGCGTCTTGTGCCGAAGAATGGTGTAAAGTTTGCTATTCAGGCAATGAAGCACATCCCAGGCGACAATGTAAGACTGCTGATCCTCGGGGACGGACCCCAATATCCAGAACTGGCGGCGCTAGCCCAGGGAGATGCAAGGGTGCAGTTCCTCGGCGCCGTACCTCACGAGTTTGTTGAGAAATATTATAAAATTTCTAATGTAGTTCTGATCCCTTCTATCACATCACACGGTGTCCAAGAGGCGACATCACTCTCAATGCTGGAGGGCATGGCTTGTGAGAAGATTGTCATCTGTTCCTCAATAGGTGGTATGCGGGAGGTTATCCAAGATGGTGTGACCGGATATCTCGTAACTGAGCAGAATCCAGAGGAGATTGGCAGCAGGATAAACAGCATCCTTAAGGGCGACGTTGATACCGTGTCGATGGGTCGAAGAGCACGGGAGTACGTTATTGAGCATCACTCTTATGTCCCACATGCGATGGTGGTTAGGAACGTTTACGAAACTGCTTGTTCCGACAATCAGGAGTGAGGAGTATCAGAACCCCCTCTGGAGGCCTTTGCCACGTTTTTTGGTCTGCATGGTTTCAACTGCGTGTCTGATGGCTTCATTGTCAGATCTCAAATTTTCTTCTCTAATGCAGTTGAGAGGTATGTCCGGCGCATCAAAGAAGTTTGAGATGACCTCATCTGTTATGGAGGCTGTCGATAATATTTTGTGCAGCATGTCCATCCCCAAAGGGGTTTATCCAGTTTGTCTCTCTTTCGAGCATGGTTTCAACTGCTCGCATGATCTCCTCTGGGGTCACACCGGCAAGGATAGTGGAGCCAACCTCTAGTGTTTCTGGTCTCTCAGTGTTCTCTCGCAAGGTAATACACGGTACTCTTAAAATGCAGGTCTCTTCCTGAATACCTCCAGAATCGGTCAGAACCAGTCGTGCATTTGCTTCGAGAATCAAAAATTCAAGGAATCCAGTGGGCTGAATTATTGTAATCCCCTCTGGTACTTCAAGTTGATACTCCTGTATTCTCTTTTTTGTTCTTGGATGCATAGGGAAGATTACCGGTATCGAGTATTTCTCGTGAAGCGCCTCTAATGCTTTGAGAAGGTTACGCAGCCTAAATTTATCATCAACGTTTTCCTGTCGGTGGGCAGTTACCAAGAAGTAGTTTTCTTGCTTGAGGCTGAGTTCATCAAGGATTTTCCTATAATTTCCTGCAACCTTGAGATTCTGCTGTACTGAGTCAACGATGGTGTTCCCAGTTATGTATATCTTATCAGCGGCTATTCTTTCCAAAACAGCATTTTTCTTTGCTTCCTGGGTTGGAGCGAATAGGTATTCTGACATATGATCGGTGAGAACCCTGTTAACCTCTTCAGGCATTCTCCGGTCATGGCTTCTAAGGCCGGCCTCCACATGTCCAACATCGATATGCAGCTTTACTGCCGCGAGCGCCCCGGCAAGGACCGTATTTGTATCTCCTTGGACCAACACGGTGTCCGGCCTCTCTTGTATGAGTATTCTCTCCGTTTCGGCGAGGATTTTTGCAGTCTGTTCTCCGTGGCTCCCCGAACCGACGTCGAGGTGAAACTCCGGCGCAGGCAACTCAAGTTCTTCGAAAAATATTTTGTCCATGTTGTATGAGTAATGCTGTCCGGAATGGATGACGAAGAAATCTTCTTGTTTTTCCCTCAGTAGCCGGATTATCGGGCTCATCTTGATAATCTCCGGCCTAGTCCCAAGAACAACGGCAATCATGCTTTCACTTCATGTTATATGTATTACAGATATGGCTATGTGTGTTTCCCAGTTCCTCTGGTGAGTGCTCGAATGTCGTTCATAGATTCAGTCTCAAAGTTTCTGTGCTATGGGAGCGCCACTCCCCTTACTCTCCTCCCATCTGAGGCGATAGAGAGTATGCCTGGGCACGTTTAAACCTATAATTGTCTATACTGAAAAATGAGGATGTTTTGGATCCTGCGGTATTGCTGAATACTTGGGCCACAACTGGGATGACCTCATTGCCACACCCCTCAAGCACGTGTATGAAGGTATCAGGTGAGGAATTTTACACCGCTAGTGCAACGACTCTCAATTACCGGCACTCTCAACGGAGGAGAGTATCGACCTTTTTCACACCCTGTCCGGGGGTTTGCATCCTGGAGGACGGCGTTCCACCGGATATACGCCCGGGCACTGCCCCCGCCCCTACCGGGGGCGGGGTGGGGGGACGGATGGGAGCGCTCCGTGGGGGATGGAATGAAGGCCAGATATGGTCTGTTCATTTGGAATCGGTGTACTAGTAGTGACACGCTCCTCGTCCTTCGGTTCGAAATTGATTGTTAATAAATTAATAGTTATCAGATAACATCAGATAATGATGGTTTCAAATGACTCCTTTCATATCCTCCGTTCTCTGATGTACGATATCGTTACATACGCCGTCTCCTTGGTCTCGAGTCTCATAGTAAAGGATGAACACAAAATCTTGTTCTTTTCGACTCCAGACTTTTCTGACAATGCCAAATACGTTTATGATAAGATGGTTGAGCTGGGGATGGACAAGAGATACCGTCTAATCTGGTGTGTCTACGAGCCGATTGCTGCGGACTATGTGATAAGACGAACTTTAAAGTATTTCTTCCATATTCTCACTTCAAAGTATGTCATCAGTACACATGGAACCCCGGAATGGAAATCTTACAACCAGATTGCGATAGAACTCTGGCATGGCCTTCCTCTCAAAAACATGGGATACTATCATGAGTACCCGGATGAGCACCCAGTTGCTAGATATATTAGATTGCACAGAACAAGACGATTCTCAAAGATGGTGGACTACTTTATTGTCACTTCCCAGCTTGAGAGAGCATTGTTTTCTTCGCTACTCAACATGGATCCCCGGAAGGCGTCAGTTCTTGGTCAACCTCGTTGCGATGCGCTTTATGGTCCACTGGAGAACGGGATGAGCTGTCTCTGCCGCATACTTGGGCGAGAAGAAATCTCCGAAAAATGTATTGTACTCTATCTTCCGACCTTTCGAGAGTATGATGCCAGTGCAAGTCGGGACATAGTAGAAACTACACTGGAGAATACCAACCTTAAGCGGTTATTGGATAATAAAAACGCTCTACTCATTTGTAAACCCCATCCTAACGACGAAGGGTTCTTCAGTGAATATAATGAGGGGCGTATTCATGTGATTTTAAATGAAGACCTGCGGAGAGAGAACCTTACTCTGTATGACTTCTTAAATGCAGTTGACATCTTGGTTACTGACTATTCATCAATTTACTTTGACTATCTTCTCTTAAATCGACCAATAATATTTCATATGCCTGATCTTGAGGAATATCGGAAAAAGAGGGGATTTATTCTCGATCCTCTTGAAGAATGGATCCCTGGAGATGTATCTATCAGCGATAGTGAACTTGTATATGCCCTTATGGGTGCAATTGACCACCCCAAGAAATGGGGGGCAGATAGAGTCAGGTTGAGACAGTTGCTATTCAAGCATACCGATGGGAGGTCAAGTGAGAGAGTTTGCGATCTTGTTCTGAAGTAATATCTATCTATTCTCAATATATTATTATCTGAGTTTTATTTATGCCTTTGAACACGTCCCGGGAATAATAGGGGTACAAAGTCGATCCAGACCAGAGCGATTTGGTACTATAAGACCATCTAAGCTTCTACAAACATGGGTTTATCTCCGTCCGTTCTGGCTGTGTCTAGGCTATCGCCTTGCGAGGGGAGGCCTGCCTCTCCGCCCCTCATGGTGCTACCCATTACGGTTCAGAGTGAGGATCATGACCGACTGGCCGGTATGCATGCCCCCGTGGGTCCCCTAGGGCTGAGATCGCTGATTTCCATCTTGGAGAATTCAGAAGTTGACTATCTCCAAGAAGTTACACTTGAGACTTGCTGTCAAGGTTTTCGAAACGCAAAACCGATAGCAGGGTTTTGAAAAAATGTAGTTTGATATATGACTACATTTATTCTTGGGAAAAGCATACCGTTCCTTATGAAGGCTGTGATATTGGCTGCAGGCACAGGAAGGAGACTCCTGCCTTTAACTGAGAAAATTCCAAAGACGATGCTGCCTGTAGGGAATCGTTCAATATTGAGTTATCAACTTGAGGCGCTGAATAAGTATATTCCTCGGAACAACATCTGTATTGTCACTGGGCACGGCAGCAAAAATATTGAAGTGTTTGCAAAAGGGTGCTCAATAGTATTTAACAAAAAATTTGCGGAATCAAACAACATTTACTCGCTTGCACTTGTCAGGGACATAATAGATGAACCGTTCATTCTCTTGAATTCCGATGTCCTGTTCGATAGCAAAATCCTCGAAGATCTGATAACGACACCATTTGATGATGCCATCATGGTTGATGATGTTAAACAACTTGCTGATGAAGAGATGAAAGTCGTACTTGAGAATCAGATGTTAGTTGCGATCAACAAAACAATGGATCCGAGCAAGGCCTCAGGGGAGTACATTGGGCTAGCAAAGTTTTCAAAGAAGGGGGCTGAAGTATTGTTCAATAAAATCCAGAGAATACTCAGTGAAGGGAGATATAACGAGTGGTATGAGAAGGGAATGGAAGAGGCCTGCGAAGAGGTTAGTATATACGGAATAAGCACAGATGGGCTTCCCTGGATAGAAATCGATGATCATGAGGATCTGGCAAAAGCGTGGGATATCGCAAAGATGATAGTGTGAGGTCTCCTAATTTCTCACCACATCTCTCCCTGAATATAAGATGAAACAATTTTAAGAATATAAAACTCAAATGGCAGAACGTTTGTCACCCCCAATGGCTGGTAGCGTAGATAGTATGAACCTGTAAGATCCACGGGTATGAGTAGAATCTACTGAATTCTGATATCGCAACGCTACTGTAGATATTAGAACATATCCCCAAATGGTTCTAAGTTCAAATCTTATGCGAGGTTGAGCGGTATTATCTATTAATTCTTTGGTCTGTCCTGAAATGCTGGTTGAATTCTCATTCTGGGGATTATTATGACTGCTGCCTTGCTGAGGAAGAGACCGGGAAGGGGTGTTCCTTTTCCGTCACCAAATCTGGCGATGATATGTCTCTCTTTGGGTTCTGAACGCTCCCTAGAGCATAGAAGCACTAAAGTAGGCTTCCATAGATATGACTTATATTTTCCACAACGTTTCCCCACGAGTATTGCCGAGCATACGCTACAATTCTTTCGCTGTCCCACTCTTTAGTGAGCGCCTTGAGCAGCATATCTGCCAGATCCTGCACGCTGGCAGGTTTGACTAGCAGTCCGTAGTCCTCAGAGGTTATAATTTCTGGTATCCCGCCTACCCGGGTACCCACAAACGGTTTTCCGCATCCTAGCGCTTCAAACATAACTGTCGGGTTGCCTTCGTTGAGGCTTGGCAGGACAAACAGATCTGCAGCATTCATCCAGAGAGGCACCTCAATATGAGGTTTCCCACCGGCGAGTAGGACATAATCTGCTAGACCAAGAGAATGGACCTGTTGCCTTAGAGTATTTTCTAACCCTCCCCTGCCGACAATGATGCACAGAATATCCCCTCTTTCCTGAACGATTTCACCAATCGCCTCGATGAGATATTTTTGGCCTTTCACGGGCTCCAGGTTTGCCACGGTAAGAAGGATCTTTTTGTCTCGGGGCAGGTTGAGGTAGTCCCTGCACGTGGCAGGATCCTGGGCATAGAAGAGGTCGCTCCTGAAACCGTTTGGTAACACGTGAACTGGCGTATTTATGTTCAGTTTTTTAATACACTCATGGTTACGGTGACTTACAGTTATGATAGCGTCTGCAGAATCGAAGATATCTGTAATTAAGTCTCGCCACCTGGCGTCTCTAAATGGCAGGTCATAGACATCATAACCATGTGCAGTTATGATGAAAGGTAGCCCGTATTCTTCTTTCAGCTTTGCCCCGACAAAGCCGTTTGGCCATGTAAAGTGTGCATGGACGAGATCATATTCTGCCTTGTTCTCTGTAATCCGATCTTTAATTTTGGTATAGTAGGGCTTGCCGACCCTCCTAAATTGATGGGTGAAGGGCAAATAGAACTGCGGAACTGTATATATGGAAACATTCTCCGGCAAATTCGTCCGGTCAATAAGAGAATCTTTCCGGAAAGCTTTGAGGCGGGGGGCTGGAAATACCCTGGAGATCTCAGTTGCTGGATGGTACCTGACGTACACATCAGTATGCGCAAACGTCTTTGCGAGCAACTCCACCTGATCCTTGACAAACGTGAGGTAATGGTCAGAGAGAACCATCAGTCTATGATCTTCCACAAGTACCGCCATCCGGATTGTATCAGTTGCAGGAACTCCCGTCGTTTCAGGTGGTGGGTTACCTGGGACCGGATAACCGCAGATCGTGGGGAGCATCCCGCACGTACGACTCTTTTTACCTCCCAGGTGCCGGGGTCCACCAGCGCACTCACATTCCCGATCTCAGCGTAGGTGTGCGCGTCGCTGCCATATGTCCCGGGCTTCTGAAGCCTCCCGGCCAGCTGCAGTGCCCTCTCGTTCTGCTCCACCGTGCTTCGTGCATTCCATACCTCGATGAGGTCTACTGCTTTTGCGAGTTCGAGGACATTCGGGTGCGACCGATATGGGTGGGGCAGGACGGAAACACCTCCCTGTTCCCTGATCTCATCAATAACCTCATCCCACCTGCGGGAGCGGATCTCCTCATTGACGAGAAGACCGATGATATCGCCGGAGCCGGTCAGGATCTCCGCGCCGGGAATGACGGTCACCCCGATCTCCTTCTCCAGTTTCCTGGCTTCAAGGGAACCCCGGATCGTATCGTGATCGGTTATTGCAACGCCGGTTAAGCCCGCTTTTTTCGCCTGCTTCAGGATCCGCCCGGGCCTCATCAACGAGTCGTGCGAGTGGTTTGAGTGGATGTGGCAGTCAAAGTAGAGGTCTTCCATGCGGCCTCCAGAACCTCCTCTGTTTGATACGGAGCGCAAACTCACCAGCCGTCATCCCCAGTTGCAGGATGTTGGGCACGATATCATGGGGATCGATGTCATAACAGATGGTCCTATCCGCAAAATCGGAGATGAACTCTGGTATGGCTCCCGGGTTTGTCACAGCGTGGAATACATCCTGGGGGAAGAGCCACCTGAATTTCACGCCCGTTTTGTAGGAAAAAACCGATTCGATATCCCCTTCGCATGCCATCCTGCAGGTCAGGTACGGAAAGTCCACCCCGGATGCTATTGCGAGTTCAAGCGAGCCCCAGAATTTTGGGTTAATCTCCATCAGAACATACCTTCCGGTCCGCTCATCCTTTTTGAACTCGACCATGGCTACGCCGTGCCATTGCAGGTTATCAAGGAGTTTCAGGCCCTGCTCCATCAACATGGGGTCGTAGATGCTCTCGGCAAGGGCGCTCGGACCGCCGGTGACCGGGTATTCCCGTAGCCGCCGGTGCATGAAGATGGCTCTTGCCTCACCGTGGTTGTAGAGTGCAAAAAATCCGTACCCCCCGCCGGTGATATACTCCTGGACGATTGGAGAGAATGCTGATATCTTTTTGTACTGGGATATAAGTTCCTCTGGCGAGTTTGCATAACCGACGTTACCGTTTTCCCGTGCTCCCTTCACCACCACAGGATAGGAGAGGGAGTCTGCGATCCGCTCCGCATCCTTAAGTGATTGAGGATAGTAGGTCTTTGGGATGGCAATGCCGATGCTCTCCGCAAGTTGCATGGTCCTGTCTTTATTCCCGGCGAGTTCGATTGAGGCCCTGTTCGGAAGGGGTACCCTGATATAGGGCTCCAGTTCCTCCTGGATCCGGGATATCTGGTCGACTGCCGCGTAGCTGATCGGCAGGACTACGTCGAAGCGCTCCCGCTTTGCCAGGTCATACACAAACTCAGCAAACGTGGTATCATGTTCTGGGTTAGGGGCGAGGATCCCCTTAGAATAGTACTTTGAGTGGAATGATACGCTCAGGCGCATGTGGGAGAGCACCGTAACATCAACCCCCCTCTTTCCCAGAGACCGGACCGATGCCAGCGTGTGTTTAAAGTTTCCGTCAGTTATCAGAACTCTCATGCCAAAACCACGTTCACCCGCTCTCTGTCGCACCTGATATCCACATACCCGTCGCCGCAGACGTACTCCGCATCGATATGCCTGACCTGTTCCGGGTCGACATGAACCCGGAGGCGCAGCGGCGGCAACGACCGGGCCGGCTCGAGGCCCGCAACAGTAATACTTAGATGTTCTTTGGTTTTCGAATAGTCTAACCGGACACAGCGGCGCATCCTGAACCAGTCGACGACATCGATCGCGCGGGTGATCCAGGCATTGTCCGCTTTTGCCCTGTTGATGATACCCGTATACACGTCACCCCAATCACGAGGC
>JAAZOW010000298.1 GCA_012797575.1 Methanomicrobiales archaeon
CGGCCCACCGGGCCGGGATCAGGAAGGTCATCTTACCTCGGGAGAACGAGCGGGACCTCGATGACGTTCCTGAGGATGCCAGGAACGAACTTGAGTTCGTGACCGTGGGCACCATCGAGGATCTCCTGCGCGAGGCGCTCGAGATCGATCTCGCCGGTCCGGTCGTAGCGTATTCGGAGAAGAGGTACGTGCCCGTGCACGACCTCTAACGCCCTTCTCCCTATTTTTCTGACGGTTCTCTGCACGAGTTATTCCTGCCGTTCGGGCCCGGAGCACGGCGTCGATCGTCCGTATCGAGAGCTATTGCACGGCCCTCTCCCCCTGATAGCCTGATTGGAGGGCTTGCCGCCGCGCCATAAGTGATTTCTCCGGTCCCCGGACAGCATCTATCGGCAACATCGTCGTGACCACGCCCCCCGCGCGCAAAATAACAATCCTTAAGATAGATCTTGCGAGAGATCTTATCCAGATGCTCGATCAGTTCAAGGGCTGTCTCCTCGGGGCCGCCATGGGCGATGCGCTCGGTATGGCGCGAGAGAGCACCCCTCCCGACTTCCAGCGCCTCCACGAGGGTTACCGCCGGGCCTGGCGCGGGCACCCGAACGCCGGGCTGAGACCCGGGCAGTTCACCGACGACACCCAGATGATGCTCCTCGTCGCCGGAATGCTCGCCGACGGCACCTATTCCGAACAGGGCTACGCGGCCGCCCTTGCCCGTATGTACATGAACGAGGACCTCAGGTTCCCCGATGGCGCCGTAGACGCTGCGTGCCGGGGCCTCCTCCTCTCCGGAGAGCGGCTGTGCGGTGTCGCCTCGAATACCGCTGGCTGCGTCAGCATATCCATCCCGTTCGCGCTCGTCTACGACGATCTCGTCGATGTGACCGAACGGGTGGTCCAGGCCTGCAGCGTCACCCATACCCTCCCGGCGGCGCACGCTGGGGCGGTAACCGTCGCGATGCTCGTTCACTACGCAATCCGCGGCCGCCCCGACGCCCTCACCCTCGCCATGAAGCATGCGGACTTCGAGGATATCACGCTCGGCAACAAGATCCGCGGCGCTGTCCGCCTCGCCAGTGAGGGGATCAGCCTTGAGAGCGCTCTATCGGTTATCGGGAATGATGTGACCGTCTACCAGACCGTTCCGCTCGCATTTTTCCTGATCGAGCGCATCCAGGACGTGGCATCCCTCCTCAACACCGCCGCGCACGTCGGAGGGAACACCGATACCATCGCGTACATATGCGGCGCGTATGCAGGCGCGGCCTATGGGAAATCTGCGCTACCTGGTGACCTCCTCGAGGATCTCGAGGACCGGGACGAGATCGAATCGATGGCAACCCGGCTCTATGAGCGATATACCACAAAGCCTTAAGATTCTATAAAAGACACATCTCTCCTATGGATATTGCGATCATCGGTGCATCTGGATACACCGGCGGCGAGTTAATGCGGCTCCCGCTGAACCACTCCTCCGCAGAGGTCGTCGCCGCGACATCCCGGAAGCTGGACGGTACCCCCGTCGCCTCGGTCCATCCTCACCTCCAGGGGCTGACCGATCTCGTCTTTGGAAACATCGATGCTGGCGACATCGACGCTGACTTCGTTTTCCTCGCTGTGCCGCATACCGTGGCGATGAAGGTTGCCGGGGTGCTTGTGGAGCGGGGGATCAGGACCGTCGACCTCTCGGCCGACTACCGGCTCGCAAAGGATGTCTACGAGAAGATCTACGGCGTGCGTCATGAGGCCTACTTCGAGGCCCCCTACGGCCTGCCCGAACTCCATCGTGACGAGATCCGGGGGGCTCACTTCGTCGCAAACCCGGGATGCTTCCCAACCGGAGCGACGCTCGCGGCAGCTCCGCTCGCGAAGTCTGCCCACACGATCGTATACGACTCAAAGACCGGGGCCACCGGAGCTGGCACCACCCCGTCCGCGACCACCCACTACCCCAACGTCGGCGACAACCTGAGCGCCTACAAGTGGACGGGCCATCGTCATCTCGCTGAGATGAAGCAGGAAGCGGCCCGGCTCGGCTCGGCCGCCCGTTGCTACTTCACGCCACACCTCCTCCCGGTGAACCGGGGCATCTTCACGACGGCCCACATCCTCCTTGAGGAACCCATGGAGCAGGAGGAAGTCGAGGCGCTCTACAGGAATTTCTACAAGGACGAGTTCTTCGTCCGTTACCAGAGACCCACCCTTGCCGCCGTGCGGGGGACGAACTTCTGCGACGTGGCCATAGAGAGCGAGGGCGATCGGGTCGTTGCGATATCGGCGATCGACAACCTTGTCAAAGGCGCGAGCGGTCAG
>JAAZOW010000052.1 GCA_012797575.1 Methanomicrobiales archaeon
CGCCTGGTGATCATCGACGAGATCGGGAAGATGGAGTGGTACTCGGGCGCCTTCCGTGGGCTCGTGCAGGAGGAGTTCGATGCTCCCACTCCTAGCGTTGCGACGATCGCACAGCGAGGTGTCCCGGGCCTCGATCAGATCCGGGCCCGGGTCGTGGAGGTGACCAGGGCGAACCGCGACCACCTCCTGCCGGAACTTGAGGCAGAGGTGCGGCGTCTGGTCGGCGACGGCCCGGGATGAGGGGGGAGGAGAGGGGAAACAATCGACACAGTTCTTGCGGGAAGACGAAAAATAGTTCCGATACGTCGCGCCTATCCCGAAGGTTTGGAGCACCCCCCTATAATATATTTATTTTCTGATTCAAATGAATTTTCTACAAATAATCCATAATCTTGGATTTAACTGCCATCGGAGGCAAAATTATCCAGATACAAAAAGCAAAACGTTTTTAACTCAGCATTCCGACCTTATCGATTGCCCCCAATATCTTTTTGTGACTACTCCCCTGTTCCAGCGTGCCGTCCCGGAGCGGACGCATCCCGCGTGCACCTTCACCGGTCAGTTCCCCGAACCGCCGTGCAAGCCCCCGCCGTATCGGCGTGGTCATTCCAGATCCTCGTCCTCGAAGGTAAAGACCTCCTCGATGGTGGAGTCAAGCGCCCGGGACACCTTGTAGGCGAGTTTCAGGGAGGGGTTATACTTCCCCTGCTCGAGGAAGACGATCGTCTCCCGCCGCACACCGACCTCTTGCGCCAGTTCTTCCTGGGTAAACCCCGCCCTCGCCCGGAGCTCCTTGATCCGGGTCTTCACCCGACGTCCCCCTTCCGGAGCAGGTGCCATTCAGCCGCGCTCGCACTGGTCCCCATGAGGAAGAGGAGGAGAACCAGCACCTCCCTCCCGCTCAGCCTGACCGTGCCGGTGATGTCGAGGAGAAGCAGGAGCATCAGGACGCCAAACGAGGCCTGCCAGGCATACGAACATGCGAACGCCCGGATCTTGCGGAACCGTTCGTCGTCGGGAGGGCCTTCGTCGGTCTTCATCCGTTCCATCGCGGCCCCGGCGACGAGGAGGATACCGCCGGGGATGAGGAGGATGGGGATCCAGGGGTTCAGCCCGGGGAGAACCAGGGCGACGACGGTCCCGGCGAGGATGCATACGCCGCCGGCCGCGGCCTGCACCGCCGATCTCATGCCACGTCCCCCTGCCGGAAGAGGTACCACTGGAAGATGCGGGCGGAGAGCGCCATCAGCAGGATGGTGACGAGCAGCACGCCCCCGACCGGGAGAGCGAGCAGCCCAAGGTAGTCCACCCAGAAGAGGATCGCGAGGAAGATGAGGGTGAGCAGCCACGAGTATGCGAGGCCATATGCCCCGAGTTTCTTCGTCCGCTCATCGCTCTCCAGTTCATCCCGAAACCTCCAATGCCGCATGACAACAACCGCGATGGTCACAAGACCGATCGTCACCAGGATCGAGGAGAGTGCCTCGATTCCGTCTATGAGGAACGGAAGGAGGATCCCCGCCGCCGCGAGAATCGCTCCCGCTGCAATCTTTATCGCGTATCGCGCCTTCATCGACTCACCTGTTAGGTATATCTAACAATGTGTTAGGAATATATAACATTTTGTACCAGCAGGGCGAAGCGTGCCCGCCAGGCGAACAGGACAGGACGGTGCCGTGCCGGAAGGTGAATTTGCCGGGGTCGCTTCGAAGATGCGTGAGCGCTATCGGCTTGCGGCCTCGTCACAAATGCGAGTGTCTATACTCTGCGATTAAAAATAACATCATGATTGGCCTTGATTTCTTCAACGGGCGCCAGAAATAGATACGTGACCCCTCCCCTACTTTGTCCCACCCGCCTCAAGGCGGCCTCATCCTTTTCGGGAAGGATTTACTCACAACATAGGGTGTACGTTTCGGGATATATAGTAACGGTTCCCTCACGTATGGCGAACCCGGCCTCAAGGGTCATCTGTCCGGAGCCCCGCCGGCTGGATACTGCTGGACACGTCTGTTTCAGCCTTCTGAATTCTGCACCAGCCTTCCTTGCGGCAAACCTCACGGCCTGTCTTTCACACGTGGGACACAAACCGGCATCACGGCGGCAGCCTCCCCCTTAAGTGTCTCGGCCAGATCGCCCCGAAGGGCCAGGCGCGGCCCGTGCGGTGTCCGGGGGCTGTGCGAAAACCGGGGAGAAAAGATGTTTGCCGAAACTATGATATCCGCATTTTTTCGAGATTTCTCCAAAACCTTAATTTTGGTTGAGAATCTTTGGATGGTGATCATCCCCACGATTGTGAGCAGGGTCAAACCATGAACAGGTTACTGATAGTTTCAAACAGGCTTCCGATCAGCGTCTCCCGCCAGAACGGCGACCTCCGCCTGCAACGGAGTGTCGGCGGTCTTGCCACCGGAGTCGGCTCTTTTTATAAATCCTACGAGAGCCTCTGGGTCGGCTGGCCTGGTATGAACGTTCAGAGAAAGCAGAAAGAGGAGAAAGACCGGATCATCGAGACGCTCCAGCAGGAACAGTGCCACCCGGTCTTCCTCTCCCCGTACGACATCAAACACTACTATGACGGGTTCTGCAATAACACGCTCTGGCCGCTCTTCCACTACTTCAATCACTACACAAACTACGACCAGAAGACATGGAACGTCTACCAGAGGGTAAACGAGAAGTTCTGCGATGCCGTGATGGAGGTGGCCCGGCCCGATGACGTCATCTGGGTTCACGACTACCATCTGATGCTCCTGCCCCAGATGCTCCGGGAGCGCCTGCCCGAGGCGGAGATCGGCTACTTCCATCACATCCCCTTCCCGTCATTTGAGATATTCAGACATCTCCCCTGGAGGAGGGAGATCCTCGAAGGGGTGCTCGGGGCGGATCTCATCGGATTTCATACTTACGGCTACGTCCGCCATTTCCTCTCCAGCGTCCGGCGGATACTCGGGTACGAACACTCCTTTGGGGAGGTCAGGACCGGCACCCGGGTCATCAGGACCGATCTCTTCCCGATGGGAATCGACTACCATCGGTTTGCCGAC
>JAAZOW010000277.1 GCA_012797575.1 Methanomicrobiales archaeon
AACGTCCACGCGTTTGAGATGGCCATGTTCAACCAGGTCCTCCTCATCTTCCTCCTCGGGTTTGCGTGGCTGCGGTGGGGAGGGCTGGGCGAGCGGGGGAGGTGGAGCCTTCTCCTCCTCATCGCCCTGAGTACGGGCTCGATGCCGCTCCTGAGCTCCTGGGATGCCCTCGTCTATGGTCCGATCGTCGCCGTCTTCCTCCTCCTTCTCTGGGTCCGGGAGCGGGACAACATCTCCCGGACAGCCATCGTCGCCGTCCCGGGGATAGCCCTCCTCATCTACCTCCCCTACTACATCCTCCTTGAGCCTGCGGGTATCAGCGGGATCGGGTGGGGGTTTCCACCCACCGATCCCTTTGCGTTCCTCGCGATCTGGGGCGGGTTTCTCGCTATCGTCTATGCTGCAGTTGTCCGCGATATCCGGGCATCGCCGATCTACCTTGCTGCCGCACTCCCGATCGTTGCCGTCGGCTACATCGCTCTCGGGATCATCGCAATCCCGCTCGCCTACCTGATCCTCCGGCGGGACCGCTCGTTCCCCGACCTCCTCTGTATCGCAGGGCTCCTCGTGCTCGCTCTCTGCGACATCTTCTACCTCCGAGAGATGCTCGGCGGTGATTACAGCCGTTTCAACACCATATTCAAGTTCTACTTTGACGCCTGGATCTTGCTCGGCACCGGCTCCCTCCTCCTCGCCGGCCGATGGCTCGCCGCCCGGCGACCGATCTTCCCGGCGACCGCCCGGCAGGGCGTTGTTATCGTCGCGGTCATCGCGGTCCTCGTCGCTCCTTTTGCCCTCAACGTAGATATCGGGCGGGGCCTCCTCGGGATCGAGTACCCCGTGGAGGGTTACCGCACCCTCGACGGGCTCGCCTACCTCGATGCCACCCGCCCCGGGGAGGCTGCGGCCATCGAGTATCTCCGGACGCTCGATGGCAGTCACCGGATCGTGGAGGCGGAAGGTGGTGATTACGGGTACTGTTCCCGTATCTCGTCTTTCACTGGTATCCCCACGATCCTCGGGCAGATCAGCCACGAACTGACCTGGCGGGGGAACGGGGCATGGTATACTGAGCGGCCGGCCGATATACGGGCGATCTATGAGAACCCGGAGGAGACCCTGGTGCTGATGGCGAAGTACAACGCAACCCTCCTCTACGTCGGTGCCCCGGAGCGGGAGCGCTATGCCGTCAACCTGCCGGATCGGGGTCTCCGCGTCGTCTACGACTGCGACGATGTTCAGATCTACGCGCCGGAAGCCGCAACCATTATATCTCCCGGCGAGCAGGGATGGGCTCATGACGCGAACAACCGTAGTCATGGGGGTGCGGGCATGACCCCGGCCCGTGCCGTCGCGAGCGTGATCATCGAGATCGCGGCTGCGAACATGGTGTTTGACACCGAGACGATCACGGCCCCCGCAGGTGCGGAGGTGACCATGAACTTCGATAACCGGGACGAGAATATCCCGCACAACGTCTCGATCTACACGGACTCCTCGGCATCCGATGCGATCTTCGTCGGCGATATCATCACCGGCCCGGCCCGGATAACCTACACATTCACCGCCCCCGAGACGCCGGGGACCTACTTCTTCCAGTGCGACGTCCACCCGTTCATGAGCGGGTCGTTTGTCGTGGAGTAGAGGGCAGGAGGTTCCCTCTATTCTTGTCATCCAGCCTCTGGGCAGCATGTTTCCGCCGTTTGGTGTGCGGATACGCATCGCGCCGGTCTCTTCTGGACCTGCCCAATCTATATATATCGTCGGGAGTACCTCGCGCCCCCCCTGTGGGGGAGGTCAACGGCATGAAGAACCACTGGCTGGTTATTGCAGCAGTCTTTGCGGCCTGCTGCATAGGCCCTATCTCCGCTCAGACCGACGCGGAGGCGAACGCGACTTCGAATGCCTCGATCACGATTAAGGATCAGATGATCCCGGGCGACGGGGTCGTCGGAACCGTCACGGTTGAGAAGGTCGTGAGCAACGGCACCGGATGGGTCGCCATCCATAACAACCTCTTCGGGCACCCCGGCGGTGTCATCGGATATGCGCCGGTCAAGTCCGGGGAGAATCAGGACGTCAAGGTCACGGTACATACGTTCGTCGCCGCCGATACCCTCTTTGCGGTTTTACACCACGACTTCGGGAAGGAAGGAGTCTTTGAGTACCCCGTCCCCGACGTCGAGCAGAGGGTGGACGGCGAGATCGTGATCGTGCCGTTCAACGCCACGGCGGAGAACATCACCCTGATGAACCTGACAGAGCTCTGTTCGAAGAGCGCTACCAAGTGAGGGGAGATGACTCCCCGCCACCCTTTTTCATAG
>JAAZOW010000081.1 GCA_012797575.1 Methanomicrobiales archaeon
CTCCGGGGCCGGGAGAGGACGATCGACGTGAAATGCGGCTGGGCGGGAGGGAAGATCACCTCCTTCAAGACCGAATACGATCAGGCGGCGGCGTGCGCACAGGAGATCGGGGTCCCGCTCCGAGAGGTTACCGGCGCGGTCGAAGCGGCTGCACGCCGCCTTTTCATCGAACGAGGTGTTCTGGAGCCATGAGGCCGGACCGGGTCAGCACAGGGAGCCCGGCCCTCGATGACCTGCTCGGCGGCGGACTCGAGCGGCGGGCGATCACCCAGATATATGGTGAACCCGCGAGCGGCAAGAGCGCCCTCTGTCTGCTGGCGGTGGTGACGGCACTCAGGGCCGGGAACTCGGTCGTCTATATCGATACCGAGGGGTTCTCGGTCGAGCGGTTTGCGCAGATCGCCGGAGAGAGAGCCGAAGATCTCGCAGATCGGCTCTACCTCTTCGAACCGCTCGATTTCACCCAGCAGGGCGCGATGATCGCTGATGCGGAGGGGCTGCTCCGGAAGGGCGGGACGGCCCCCGTGGGCCTGCTGGTGGTGGACTCAGTCACCGCCCTCTACCGGACTGAGCTCAGCCTCGGGCGGGAGACGGTGCGCACCCTCTCGCACCAGATGGTCAAGCTCCTCGGACTCGCGAAGAAATACGACCTTCCAGCCCTGATCACCAACCAGATCTACGTGGACGTGGAGCGGGACCGGATCTCCGGGCTTGGGGGGACGGCGCTTGAACACATATCAAAGGCCATCATCAGACTCGAGAGAAAGAATAGCATCCGGCGGGCGGTGCTCGTGAAACACCGATCCCGGCCGGAGGGCATCTCATTCGATTTTGTGATCACGCAAGACGGGATCAGAGCGGTATAGCACCTGCAAAGACCGTGCTGGCCGGCCCCTCCATGGTGACCGACTCACCGAAGCGGATGACGAGCGGACCTCCTGCCGTCTCCACCCGCACCACATCTCCGACCTTCCCGAGGCGGCGGGCGACCGCTGCCGATGCGGTGGCGCCGGTACCGCAGCTCGTGGTCTCGCCCTCGACACCGCGCTCGAACGTCCGGATCCTGAGGGCATCCTCGCCGCCAACCTCGACGAGGTTGACGTTTGCACCCTCGATGAAGGTAGGATGGCTCCGTATGGTAGGGGCTACCGCAGCGATATCGACGGCATCGATCTCCTCTGCGAAGATGACCGCATGGGGAACGCCGGTATGCACCGCATAGACGGTGAACCCCAGGATCTCCTCCCGGTATTCTCCGCTCCCGGTAGCGGGGATAGCGCTCCGCTCGAACGCAGGCGTCGGCATGGCGACGGTCGCGGAGAACTCGTCGTCCGCATACCCCATCGTGACCGAAACAGTCCCAACCCCGGTCTCAACCGAACAGGACTCCTCTACGTACCCGGCATCGTAGGCGTACTTCGCAAGGCACCGGATGCCGTTACCGCAGAACGCAGCCTCACTCTCGTCTGGCTGGAAGAGGCGCATCCTGATATCGGCCGCATCCGATACCTGGAGGAAGAGGGCGCCGTCAGCACCGATGCCAAACCTACGGTCGCAGTAGAGCGCCGCAAACGCTCCCTTCATATCTTCGGGTATGACCTCCCGGTCGTGCTCATCGATCAAGATGAAGTCATTGCCGTTTCCCTGCAACTTGGTAAACGCGATCTCCATGGTGTAAACCTCTTCTGTAAGTATAGGGAAGGGGGACAGGTGAACTACCCCGCGCTCGCGGACGGAGCTTCCCGGCTATCATTCTCCTCCCCAGCGGGAGCAAGTCCACAGGCCCTTCGGCGCGCTTTGCGCCTGATACCCCGACAAGATCTTGATCTTGCAGGGCGAATTTCTTGATGTTGATTGCCGCGTTGATATCGCGGTCGTGGTGAGTACCGCAGTCAGGGCAGATCCATTATGCTCTTCCTTGAGAGCGGGAAGGCGGTTGTTCAGGTCAAAGCAGGAGAGCTTTTTACCATCCTGCTCGTATGCCCGGATCTTCTGCTCCAGAGAATTGTTGTACACAAACCGACAGGCATGGATGTGGTGCATGAGAGAGGCAACCTGCTCCTGACTAGGATACATCCTATACTTGTAGGCTCGAAGCATACAAATATTATTATATTTTATGTTGTGATATAGTTTGCGGTAAGTACACGGAATGCATGACGAAGGGGCGGAGCGTCCGTCCCCGCGCTCGCGGACGGGGTCTTTCCGCTACGCCCCCGAGAGCCCCGAAAGATAAACCGTGGGGAACCCGGAGGCCCGCTGCAAAAGGAGATCGAGAGACGACCTCTTTTTGCAGCGCTCCCATGGATCCCCCCTGCCGGATACGCGGCGGAGGTCCATGGACCCGATCCACCCATACCTATATGCCACTCCCAAAACCAGAATAAGGTAGGTATGGTCACGAAACTAAAGCTCCTTGAGCTGACTGACGACAAGGCCCGGATCCTCTTCGAAGGGGAGGGCAAGACGTACATAAACGCGCTCGCCGTTGAACTCATCGACGATCCCGGGGTGGATGTAGCGCAGCATCGACAGGCATTCCAGTTCTCAGACCCAGAGCTCGTCGTCACCACGGTCGGCGGCCGGCCCCCTCTCCTCGCGATCACTGACGCAGCGAAACGGCTCTCTGACTGTGCTGGTGAACTCCTCCGGCAGATCAAAGCCCTCGACGCCGCGTAGAGGGGAAAAAGAGGGGTGAGACCGATCTCACTCAATCGACGCGCTCGGTGAAGATGATCGTCCCGGCGATCCGGGTGATCTTGACCTTCACCGTCTGACCCGGTTTTGCGTTTGCGACATACATCGTGTAGCGATCGATCTTCACCACACCGTCACCACGCCTCGAGAGGAACTGCGGTGTCACGTCCATGATGGCACCCTCAACCGGTTTTGCCGCCGCAGAGGGATCCACGGTCGCTCTCCGCTTCCTCACCGGCCGGTGGCCGCCGCAGGCATCGCAGCGGAGCATAAGGATCCGACCGGACTTGACCAGACGGGTATCGGGCTTCCCGCACTCCGAGCAGATGACGTAGTCGTCGACGTAGCTATGTATGATCGCGTTGATCTGCTCCTGCTCGAACTTCCCGGAGAAGACAGCCCGCGTCCCATCGATCTTTCCGGCGGTGCCGAGCTCGCCGAGAAGGTGCTTCATGAGGTGATCCTGATCGCGCCGGAGGGTGCTTGCGATCTCGGTGAAATTCTCAAGAACCGTGGTCTTCCCCTCGATGAAGGCACGGGCGGTGGGAACAATAAATCGCTCCTCAGCCTCCGTTGGCTCCGTGATATTGGTATATGCCTCCTTGAGGAGGTCTTCGTATGATAACGTCATATCCTACTATGGGTCACGGGACATCAAATAAGTGGTTCCCCTGTTCCCTGGCCTCGCACACACGCTTATCTAGATGAGCAACCCACCAGATTTACAGTATGTTATCGGCTCAGGACCTTGCATTGCTGCAAAAAACCCTTGGGCGTGACCCGACCGATGTCGAGACTGCCTGCTTTGAAAACCTCTGGAGCGAACACTGCAGTTACCGATCCACCAGACCCCTTCTCCGGACACTGCCGACGGAGGGGAGCGAGGTCTTGCTCGGACCGGGTGATGACGCCGCCATCGTGCGGTTCAGCGATACCTGCGCTCTCGCCATCGCGATGGAGAGCCACAACCACCCAAGCTACGTGGACCCCTACAACGGTGCCGCCACCGGCGTCGGCGGGATCGTCCGCGACATCCTCTCCATGGGCGCCCGTCCTATCGCCCTGATGGACCCGCTCTACCTCGGCCCTCTCGACCAGGAGAAGAACTGCTACCTCTTCGAGCAGATCGTCGCCGGAGTCGCGGACTATGGCAACCGCATCGGGGTGCCGACCGTCAGGGGAGAGATCATCTTCGACCACTCCTACTCAGGCAACCCGCTCGTGAACGTCGTCTGTGTCGGCATCGTGGACCCGGACAGCTACATCACCGCCCGGGTGAAGCGACCCGGCAGCCACCTGGTGCTGATCGGCTCCTCGACCGGGCGGGACGGGCTTGGCGGGGCCTCGTTTGCCTCCCGCGATCTCACCGA
>JAAZOW010000088.1 GCA_012797575.1 Methanomicrobiales archaeon
ACCGATCTCCCGCGCCTCCTCCGGCGGCGCACCCGCTTTCATAGCACTCACGGTTATCTTCTCCCGCACGAACGGCTCTCTCCTGCCATCGAGTTTGACAACACTGACCAATTCTCACGCCTCCTGATGATGCGGCACCGGATAAGTCCAGAGAACCATAATGCTTCCGGTCAACACCACCGTGACTGACAGAAAAGATCCAGATCTCACATAGGCACCCGCCCCGCGAGACGAGGGAAGGAGCCCACTCCTCACTCATCCTCCGCATCCGCTCAGATCCGTCCCGCCACCCGGCGGTATCCGGCCATACGTGCATTGAGGTCGGATGAGAGAGGCGGAGTGTTCCAGGGGCGCCTTTCAACAGAACCTGACCTTCTCCAGGATCTCTACAACCTTCTCCGTGTTCCGTTGCGGGGCCCGTCCGTCAGCAAAGGCGAACCGCTCCCCCCGCAGAGCAGAAAATATCGCCTCGATCGCCTTCCCGTGCGATGGGCCGTAGCCTCCCTCGAGCGTCAGCGCAAGGGACAGATCCAGGCTATCGATCAACATCCCGGTGAGCACGCCGTAATCTTCAGGTTCAAGGCTCATGCGCCCGCGTTTGTCGTCGAAAAGGGCATCCTGTCCTGCGGATATGATCAGGGTATCCGGCCGAAACCGGGCCAGGGCCGGGATGAAGACGTCGTTGAAGATGAGGTGGTAATCGGCGATGGTAGACCGTGCTGCAAGCGGGGCATTGAGGGTGTAGCCACGGCCTGCACCGGTGCCGATCTCGTCCACCCAACCGGTCCCTGGGAAACTATTCTCCTCGTGCACCGAGCAGAAGAGCACCCGATCGTTATCATAGAAGATCTCCTGCGTGCCGTTGCCATGGTGCAGGTCCCAGTCCAAGATGGCGACCCGGTCGACCGACTCAAGGGCTTTCGCCGCCGCGACGGCGGCGTTATTGAATATACAAAACCCCATCGATCGGTCAGGGCCGGCATGGTGCCCGGGGGGGCGGACCAGGGCAAACGAGTGTTCACCATCAAGCGCTCGTTCCACCGCTACAGAGGCTGAACCGGCGGCATACGATGCCACATCGAACGAGTGGCAGGTGACGTAGGTATTCGAGTCCAAAAAACAAGTTCCCCGGGCGATCTCCTGCACCCACCTGATATGCTGGGGTCGATGGACCCGCTCCAGATCGCTCACCGTAGCCCGGACCGGGTCACGCCACCTCACGTCCTGGGGGACGCCAGAGAGGGCTATCTGCAACCGGGAGTCCGACTCCGGGTGGAGTTCCATGTCATGTTTGACAAATATGTCACCGTAGATAACCGAACACTGCATTTTCTATCAGTTGACGGTACGTCCTTGTTGGATATCCTCTTCAGTGACATCAAACGTCACATCGGTGCCCACGATCCGGTAGGGGCCAGTCGTCTTCACCTCGCCTGACCACCCGGACGTCGCATACGGGACGATGAACTCGCCGTTCACACTCTCCTGGCGGTATGTGAACGCCCGGCCGGTATTCGTTGTGACCGGCACCTCGATGATGCCGTCACCCTTGATACGGGCGCCAGGGACATACTCAAATATCTTGATGGATTTCAGGTCGGGTCCGTCTGCACCGCCTCCGACAAAGACATTCTGCGGCGTCTCATGGACGAGCCGATAGTGCTGGAGCGCCGGCACCCGCTCGATCGGGTAGAGGATCGAGTCTGCTTTGACCTCGTAGTAGAGGCTCAGCAACGTTGCGGCAGACCCCGCCGGGGCATCTCTGTTGTATTCCTCTACCGCAGCCGCGGCTGCAGTAGCATCCATCTGCTCCATGCGCGTGACGAGCGGGAGGGAGTTGTTCACCGTGCCCGGTTCGCGATATTCGGTGTAGAGCACCTCAGATCCTGGATCAGCCATGGATCCATCGAAGTTATGGAGACGGGCGGCCATCGTCAGGTAATACTTCTGCGTGTAAAACGGCATCGCCTGGTAACTTGTCGAGCCTGCGCTCACAGGAAGGAGGAAGTAGGGTTGGAATGGCGCCATCTGTAGCTCCTGATCCGCCCACGTCGCTGGCGCGTGGAACTTCCCGGTGACGATCTGGTAGTCGGTTATGACGTAGCGGGTGCCGATGTTATCGAGGATCTGGTTTGCCTCCTTCTCGGAGGTCGAGGTGAGGTAGACCGCGGAGCCGTTCGGACCGGCAACCCCGTGTTGGAAGGGGTTGTTGTTCGGGATTCGTTTCGAGATATAGGTGATCCAGTGGCCGTAGTCCCACCAGGACATGACGCCATAGGCCTCATCCGGGTGGGCGAAGGTCTCCTTATCATGGATGGTGTAGTAGTCGACGCCGGGGTCGGGCGTATGTGCACCCATCCACTCCAGCGCCTCCATCCACTGTGAATCGATACCGCCGTACTTCACGGTCTGGGCCATCCCGAGGGTTGTTGCGAAGCAGGATCCCCCAAAGAGGAGTGTGACGATGACGATCGCAGCAAACGCCCCGACCTTGAGGGGGTCGGCCCGGTCTTTCGCGGAGACCTTCGGCTTCCCGGTATCTCTGGCCCTTCCTCCCTTCTTCCCCTTCTTCGCCTTCTCCTGTCTCTCACTGGTATCAGGGAGAATATCGCCACTCTCCGATCTGAACAGGCGCGCAGCATCCTTCCAGGTCACGTTGATGACCGCCCCGGCAAATACTGCAGCGAGGAGCGCAATGTTTGCTGCGAGGTAGTACTCGTAGCGGAGGTGCGCGGCCGTCGATGCGAGGATTATACCTGTCCAGACGAGAACGAAGACGTAAGCCGGGTTCATCTTCCTGTAGATCCACCAGATCAGGGTGGCAGCACCGCCCGCTGCAAGCACCAGACCCCAGTGGAACGTCGCCCAGGCCGCATCAAACGACCAGGCCCGAGCCTCCTGAACGGTTGTGGTGACCGGTTGTTCACCGAAGAAGGAGATGAGGCTTGATACCAGGAGATTGTAGACCTCCGGCAGGGCGACGTGGAGAACCGCGATGGCAAGGATCACAGATCCTACGAGCGCGGCCGGGAAGAAATACTTCGGGCGTTCTTTCAGGAAGGTCGCGAGGCCATAGAGTGCGAGCGTCCCGGCGATGAGAGCGACGGAGGCGATGACATGCCCGACGGTGTACATGGAGAGACTGAGGCCAGGGTGCGGGAAGCCGAACGCCACCGTCCCGAGGATCACAACGCCGAAGGTGACAGCATTTACCAGGACCAGGTAGTCGCTTGACTGATCCCTGAAGAAGTCAAGGAGAAACTGGATCAGGGTGAAGGCTGCGACGATGAGCGCAAAAAGGATCATCGTCGGCATGTTGAAGTAGCCGAAGAGGTAGGCGATCCCGGCGAGTGCTGATAGCATCGCTGGCGTCTTCAAGGTCTCGAAGTCTTTTAGAGAGAACGAGCGGTCCCGCGCGGCAAGCAGCGCC
>JAAZOW010000027.1 GCA_012797575.1 Methanomicrobiales archaeon
CCGGGGACCCTGACCGTGGGCGCGCCGGCTGATATCGTCCTCCTCGATGCCCGGGCGGCCTGCAACACGCCGCTCCACCACACCGACTCAAACGTGGTCTACGCCTGCAACGGCGGTGCGGTCATGACCGTCCTCTGCCAGGGCAGGGTCTTGATGCACGAGCGGGTGGTGCCAGGCGCAGAAGAGATCGTCAGGGAGGCCTCGGCAGCGGCGCAGGCGCTGGTCGGGCGGGCCCGCGAGGCCTGAGACCGCTCCAAGCGGGGTCGGCGACATCGAGTGTGGGTGGCCGGCCCCGGGAACCTCCTGCTGACAAAAAGGGAGGGGCTTCTTCCCCGATCCGGCGCAGAGGTCGCATCTGTAGCGACCTGAACCGCATCAGGGCCTACTCTACACGTCGAGCGACACCAGGCCGGTGGTCGAGGAGTAGCCATACCATTCGCCGCTGTCAGTTATGATTATGATGATGTCGGGGATATCTGGATCAACGTAGAATGTCAGCCCGCGTGCCGGATCCCGGGCTGTTAACCACCCCGGCATGGCTGGATCTTCCTGCCACTGAAGATTGGCTATGTCATCGCCCGTTATGGTAAGGCCATCGGATGGTCCTGGTGCTGGTGGTACCGGAGCCGACGGTCCTGGTGCTGGTGGCACTGGAGCCGATGGTCCTGGTGCTGGTGGCACTGGTGCTGGTGGTACCGGAGCCGATGGTCCTGGTGCTGGTGGTACCGGAGCCGACGGTCCTGGTGCTGGTGGTACCGGAGCCGACGGTCCTGGTGCTGGTGGCACTGGAGTACCGGTCACTTCCATCTCGTAGATCTCCCATTGGCCGGTATCCTGGCCCATCCAGACGATCCGGTTGCCGGAGATATCGGGGAACGCCTGTTCGGTGCTGTCGGATGTGATCTGCCGCTCCTGCCCGCTCTGGATATCGTAGAGATAGATATCGCCGTTTCCATTCCGGTTATCGGTCCAGACGATGTAGTTGCCATCGACGGCGGGGTTAGCCGGCATGGCCTCTGTGCCCGTGATCGACGTCACCTCCCTGGCGACAGTGTCTGCCATAAGCAGGACAGAGGATCCCTTCGCTTCAACGACCCAGACGATCAGCCTCCCATCGCTTGAGACCGCCGGGGGGCTGATCGGGGTGGTCGTTGAATCAAAGACCACCCAGTCCTTTCTAGCCCCAGCGAACCAGTTGAGATTGAGGTGACCGCTGGCGTTGCCTTCGTCGTCAAGCCAGGCGAGAGTCTCCCCTCCGACGGCCGGGTAGAGCTGGTTGGATGCAGTGCTTCCTGTTTGTGGGCTGCTGAGCTCTGATGTGGCAAACTTGATCAGTTCGCTGTCTCCGGCATCGGTGCTACACCAGTGGATCTGACCCTTTTCAGTCTCCATGTCGAGGTCGACCCAGCAGACAAAGTTGTCCGATACCGACGGAAACGCCTGGTAGGCCGGGTCGTTCGTGAGCGGAGTCACCGAGCCTTTAGCAGTATCGTAGAGGTAGATGTCAGATGCACCCGTCGCGGCGTTCATGCCGGTCCAGACGACAGAGTTTCCTGAGATATCCACCTGTCGCATGAACACCACCGCAGAGGAATCGTTTCCAGCGATCGTCAGGCTCTGCCCGGATGCGACGTCGCAGACCTGAACCGACCTGGTGGAGTTGTCAAGCCAGACAACAGTGTTCCCTGATATCGCCGGGTACATCTTATCCCCCGGCCCGCTCGTGAGTGCGGTTGCCCCGGATGGTGCCGAGGTTGGCCCTGGACCCGGGCCCGGTGGGATGAGCTGCGCTGAGGCCGGGCCGCCGATGAGCAGAATGGCGACGACCAGAGCGATAGCAATCACCATCGTGTGTATAAACCGTTTCATACTGATACCTCCTGATAGCATACAAACCTCGCCGGCCCTCGTGCGGCGGCGAGGCTCCGGCATGAGGGCGTATGCGCCCGGGTTTCCCTTACAGCATGGAACGATGAAGCCTGTAGTATGACCGGTGGAGGGGCGATGTGCCACGTCCTGAAAAGACCGGCGAACAAGGGTGGATACCGTGGGGAGGGACCCTCAGCTGGGTGCCCGCCCTGACCCACCACCCCCATGCTGCAGTCCGGTGGCGATCCGAGTATATATACGTTGGCCATGGCCGGGCTCC
>JAAZOW010000329.1 GCA_012797575.1 Methanomicrobiales archaeon
GAATAACCGTCTCCCTGCCCTCAAGGAAGAGCATCCGTGGCTCAAAGAAGTCAACTCTCAATCACTCCAGAGTGCCAACAAGAACCTCGACAACGCCTTCACCCGGTTCTTCCGCGAGAAGAAAGGATTTCCGAAGTTCAAGTCAAAGAAGAATCCGGTGCAATCTTTTCAGGTGCCCCAGCATTACACCGTGGACTTCGAGCAGGGTCGGGTCAAACTCCCGAAAATCAGTGCGATCGAGACAATTCTCCACCGGCCGTTCACCGGAACGATGAAGTATACGACGGTCTCGGTGACTTCGACCGGAAAGTGGTTCATCAGTATCCTCGTTGATGATGGATCTCCCGAACCCGAACCCGCGCCATTCACGCTCGATACCACGCTTGGGATCGATGTCGGCCTGACCGATTTCGCCACCCTCTCGACCGGAGAGAAGGTTGAGAACCCCCGGTTCCTGAAAAAATCTCTCCAGCGCCTGAAGGTACTGCAACGGCAAGTATCCCGGAAGAAAAGGGGATCGAAGAATCGGAAGAAGGCGATTCAGAGACTTGCCCGATGTCATGAGAAGATCGCAAACCAGCGCAACGATCTCCTGCACAAACTCTCGTATCGAGGTGTGAGCGAGAACCAAGCTATCGCAGTTGAATCGTTGAACGTGTCTGGGATGCAGAAGAGTCACTGTCTTGCTCAGAGCATCTCCGATGTATCGTGGAGCACCTTCTTCACGATATTGGAGGACAAGTGCCAGAAGTACGGAAAGACGCTCCTGAAGATCGGGAGACTCGAACCATCATCGAAAATCTGTACCTGTTGTGGGTATATCAAGCAGGATCTCGCTCTTGCAGATAGAGAATGGATCTGTCCTGACTGCGGTACTCACCACGACCGCGATATCAACGCGGCAATCAATATCAAGAAGTTCGCCCTGCAAGATCAAAATCTTGTCGGGGTATCAGGCGCAAAACGCGCCGAAAGGCCTGTGGACTCGTTCCCGCTGGGGAGGAGAATGAAAGCCGGGAAGCCCCGTCCGCGAGCGCGGGGTAGTTCACAGCCGGAAAGAGCTTAAAGCCTGCTAACCAGCACAGCCGTGAGCTGTTCTCCAGGAAGTCTCACGAGATCATATCCTCTACAGTTGTCATCCCCTTTCGCACATACTCCTCCCAGTGCGCCTCTAAAAACCCCCGCATCCCCCGGCTGGGTCTGTACGATGGGTATATCCGGCGGTAAGCCTCCTCGACCGCGGCAAGGCTCTCGGTCGGCAGGGTATCGGTGTACACCAGGAGGTAGAGGAGCCCGATCGTGGCCGACCGGGAGATGCCAAAGCCGCAGTGGATCAGGACCGGTCTACCCCCCGAGAGGCACCGATGGATGAACACCAGGGCCGTATCGATAGCCTCTTTCGGGATATCGGCGGGATCCCGTGAGTCGACCAGGTTGAGCATCAGCCGATTTCCCCGCCGGGCGACGTACCGCTCCGGGTGATCCCCCGGGACCGCACCACCGGGCGAGTAGGTGACCGCCAGGCGGTGGTAAGGGATCGCCTGGGCGTGCACCACGCACCAGGTCTCGTGGGCCTCTACCACAAGCTCGTAGTCCTCCTGTGTTCCAACATAGAGGTTTGGATGGATCTCGATCATGGCGCTGCTCCTGCCACCTCCAGCGCGCTGACCGCCGCACCCAGTATCGGCGCCTTCCCATCGAGGCTGGAAGCAACGATCCGGGGAAGGGTGAGGAAACGGTCGATGTACGGCTCCGCGTGCCCGATCACGATCTCGCCGTAGTAGCGGGCGAGCGGCCCATCGAGTACAATCACCTCGGGGTTGTAGGCGACGATGACATTCGATATACCACGGGCATTCACCTGCCCGAGAGCGTCCATGAACGCGAGGGCGACCGAGTCCCCGGCCCGGGCCGCCTCGAATATTGCCCGGGTGGAGGTTGTATCGAAGGCCACCTGGCGGATGTCGGCTTCCTCCTGCCACACCGCAAAAAACTGGGGGACGTACTTCGCCGAAGCGTACCCCTCCCAGTGGCCCTGGTAGCCGCATCCACAGGTGAGGTTGTAGCAGGTATCGACGAGGGTATGCCCGATCTCGCCGGCGTTCCCGTTCGCACCAAGCAGGAGGCGGCCGTTTGCCACCACACCGCCGCCGATCCCGGTGGAGAGGGTGATGTAGACGACGTTATCCGAGCCCCGGGCTGCGCCCGTCCAGCGTTCGCCGAGGACACCGGCCCTGGCGTCGTTGATCAGGGTGACCGGGAGCCCGAAATGTCTGTTGAGCGGTTCAGTGATCTCTATGACTGGAAACGCAATGTTGGGAGAGTGTGTGACCCACCCGTGCCTGATATCCAGCGGCCCTGCCGACGCGACACCGATGGCTGCAGCCCCTTCCGCCCCTGCGGTCTCAAGAAGGCCCTCGATCCTGGCCATGATCGCGGTGGTGATCACCTGCCCGGAGGGCCCGGTGGTTGGGGTCCGGGTCGTGGTATGGGCGAGGATGGTCGCATCTGAATCGATCAGGGCGGTGCGGAGGTTGGTCCCGCCGAGGTCAACGGCAATCACGGTTGTCATCCAGAGTCACTCCTTCTGGGAGAGTATATGTTTTTACATCATACGTGGCGGTGCATAATGGTTGTGAGAATGCATGACGGTAGGGCTCCGCCCGCATTGCTACACCCGCCGGGTTGGGGGCTTCCCCCGCATGCCTTTGAGGGCCCCACAGAGATAAACCTACACCCCTGGCCGCGCTCCTCCTGCACCAGAGCCCACCGGGTCGAGATCTGGTCTTTCTCGAAGGCCCTCCTTGAATTGAAGGTCCGGGCATTCAGGCTGTAGAAACTCCGTTGTTTGTGCGATCTTCGACCGCGCGATCCCTTGCTGGGGATGTGCTTTCGGTGGTGTGGCAGGCTCAATGTTTATACACTGGTCACGCCAACATTTAGGTAAACCTAAAGATCACTATGGAAAGGACGCTGCTTGACCTGGACCCGGGTATGTGTGGAACCGTCACCCGGTTTGCCGGAACACCCGGCTTTGTGCGGAAGCTCAGGACCATCGGCATCAGAGAGGGCAAAACCCTCACCGTCGTCGCCAGGCACCCCCTCGGCGGTCCGGTGGTGGTGGAGGTA
>JAAZOW010000325.1 GCA_012797575.1 Methanomicrobiales archaeon
CCCTCCTCGTGAGTGGCGGTCGGATCATCGGTGCGCTCGATGCCTGCATCTTCGCGCCTGGCATCCAGCATGGCGCTCTCGATGTGGATGCGATCCGCCGCATAGATCGCGGCGACATCACGGCAAACGATGCCTTCCTCAACGCAGGAGTGGACTATACAGTGCCTCCCGAGCTCCGGGTAGAGACGATGGCGATGTTTGCTGCGATGGAATGCGCCGCGATGCTCCTCTTAAATCCCATCGCACGAGTCGCCCTCGCCGGTTCCATGGCCCCTGCCATAGCCTCTGGTGTAGAGGCACTCCTCACCCGCGATATCGTCATCTACGACGAGTGGTGTGCGGCCAGAGGTCTTGCAAAGATCGCCCGCGATACCTTCTTGGGAGCTCACCAGATCCTCGGGCTCGCAGTGGACCGCTGAAACAGGAAGAATCGAGATTCTCTGCCCAGAGCGGGGAGTACTCCCAAGCTGCATATTCTTTATGGGGTTGGGATATCATACTAGGTACGGAGAAGAAGTGTGAGTACCGCACAGAAAGTACAGCAGGAATGCCCCGGCATCGCCGATCTCATGCTCCTGATGGCATCGAGCATCGAAGATGTGGCCCGCGCCATCGATCAGGAGAGTGCGATCCGGTTCCTTGAAAGGATTCTGGCGGCAGAACGGATCTACGTGGCAGGGGCAGGACGTTCGGGCCTGGTTGGGAGAGCGTTTGCCCAGCGCCTGATGCATCTGGGTTTTGAGAGTTACGTCATCGGCGAGACGATCACGCCCGCGTTCAGGCCTGGAGATGTGCTCGTCGCCGTCTCGGGTTCAGGGGAGACCCGGTCTGTCGTGGATGCCTGCGAGACTGCCCGGGAGATCGGGGGGACGATCTGTCTTATCACAGCAACACCAGACTCACCCATCGGGCGGATGTCTGAGTGCATCATCGAGATCGGGAACAGCCATCTTCCAAATGCGGATATCCCAAGCGATTTCGAGATCCGCCAGCTCACCGGACAGTACAGATCGATCTCCCAGTCCTTCGCTCCCCTCGGAACTCTCTTTGAGACCGGAGCGCTGATATTCTCTGATGCGATCATCTCCGCCCTGATGGATGTGAAACACTGCACCATCGAGGAGCTCCAGGACCGTCTCGCCAACGTCCAGTGAAGCGGAAGGCCGGCGTTTCGGGGATGTGGATCAGCGGGATAGGTATCTATACAAACCACCCGACCTCCCGAACCCGTTGCAGACCTTGCAGTGAACGTGGTGGACGATCGGATGCGCTTGGAGTCATGAAAGATGATCCACCATCCACTTTTGAGCGTATCGAACTCCCGGGCTGTGGTGGATACGGAGCACGCTCCCTGAGAAGAGACGCTTCCGAGAACACAGGAATATCTGTATCGTATGCCGACGACAGGCTTCCTGCTCGTGCGCGAGCACAATCAAAGTGCCGGTGTATTTATATTATTAATCATTAAGATTAGAACGGGGTTTTCATTTGAGAGAGTTACGAATCCATGGGAGGGGCGGTCAGGGTTCAGTGACCGCCGCCGAGCTCATTGCCTTCGCAGCATTCGAGGGGGGCGTGTATGCCCAGGCGTTCCCTGCCTTCGGCGTGGAACGACGGGGCGCCCCGGTGCAGGCGTTTGTCCGTTTCAGCGACAAAAAGATCCGGTTGCGTAGTCAGGTCTACGAGCCGGACTACATCATCGTGCAGGACTCAACCCTGATCGGCGACGTCGACGTCTTTCGAGGCATGAAGCCCGGGAGCATCGCCATCATCAACACCGAGAAACCCGACTTTGATGGCAGGGTTCCGGAGGGTGTGAAGGTCTACGTCGTCGATGCGACCACGATCGCGCTCGAAGAACTGGGCGTGCCCATCACCAATACAACCCTGATGGGCGCTTTTGCCGCAGCCACCGGTGAGATCAAACTCGAATCTCTGGAACACGCGCTACGGAACCGATTTTCGGGGAGTATGGCCGACAAGAATGTCAGCGCAGCAGAGCGTGCGTATAGCCTTATCGGAGGTGCTGCGTAATGGCGCTGGGAGTTGGCTGTGCCGCGCCCCCGGGGAAGGCTCTTGAGAATAAGACAGGTGCATGGCGGGTCTTCAGACCGGTTTTTGATCCTGAGACGTGCAACCGGTGTGGCATGTGCGCCCTGGTATGCCCTGAAGGCTGCATCCATGAGGACGAGGAAGGAATGTTTGTGCCCGATCTCGACTACTGCAAGGGATGCGGCATCTGTGAAGAGATCTGCCCGAAAAAGTCCATCCGGATGGAGAAGGAGGAGAAATAATGCTGGAGATTATGGAAGGGTCGCACGCGGTGGCCGAGATCGTGAAGCGATGCCGCCCGCAGGTGATCTCTGCCTACCCGATCACACCACAGACACATATCGTCGAAGACCTTGCCCAGATGGTGGCAAACTGTGAACTCGATGCTGAGTATATCACGGTTGAGAGTGAGTTCTCAGCCCTCTCCGCCTGCCTCGGCGCGAGTGCAGCAGGCTCCCGAGTCTACTCGGCGACGACCTCCCAGGGCCTCATCCTGATGGCAGAGGTCTGCTTCAACGCAGCCGGGATGCGCCAACCGATCGTGATGACGATTGCGAACCGCTCTCTGGGCGCTCCGCTCTCTATCTGGAACGATCAGCAGGACTCGATAGCGCTCAGAGATTCAGGGTGGCTGCAATTCTACGCGGAGGATAACCAGGAGACCGCCGATCTTCACATGATCGCCTATAAGGTCTGTGAAGACCACGACATCCTTCTGCCGGCGTTCGTCTGCTTCGACGGGTTCATCCTCACCCATACCTACGAACCGGTCGACCTTCCCTCCCAGGAGGAGGTGGACGCCTACCTGCCGGCCTTTACACCCTACCACCGACTGGATGCCGCGATGCCGCTGAGTATGGGGATGTATGCGACCCCCGAGTACTACATGGAGTTCCGGTACGAGATCGACCGGGCGATGCATCGCGCCAGGGATGCGTTCATAAAAGCAGGCCGCGAGTTTAACGAACAGTTTGGAAGGGACTACTCCAGCCTCGTCGAGGGCTATCGACTCGACGATGCTGACGTTGCACTCATCGCTATGGGCTCCATCTGCGGCACGGCAAAAGATGCCGTCGATGAGATGCGGGATGCCGGACGAAAAGTGGGGCTCTTGAAGATCCGGACCTATCGACCGTTCCCGGGTCCTGAGATTGCGGATGCTCTCAAAGATGTCTCGACGGTGGCTGTGCTCGACAAAAACATCTCGCTCGGAAACGGTGGAGCGGTCGGCACCGAGGTTAAAGCAGCGCTTTACGGTTCTGATATAGCCGTCTATGACTACATCATTGCTCTCGGAGGGCGCGATGTGCGTAAGCGTGATATAACTGCGGTCGTTGACCTCGCCGAGAAAGGAGAAGGAGATATGTTTTATGGATTAAGGACGGAGGTGCTCTGAATGGCCGAAGTAAAGAAGGAACGCGAGCTCTTCTCGGCAGGACACCGGGCGTGCGGCGGATGTGGGCCAGCGCTTGCTGCCCGCCTCCTCCTCAAGGCGACCGGAGAGAATGTCATCATCGTCGCCTCGACAGGATGTATGGAGGTCTTCTCAACACCCTACCCTGAGACTGCGTGGGAGGTGCCCTGGATCCACTCGCTCTTCGAGAACGCTGCGGCGGTCGCGTCCGGTATCGAGGCGTCGCTGAAGAGGCAGGGACGTAGCGAGAAGATCGTCTGCATCGCCGGCGATGGTGCCACATTTGATATTGGCGTGCTCTGTATCAGCGGCGCCTTCGAGCGCGGCCACGATATCACCTACATCTGCTACGATAACGAGGCCTACATGAACACCGGGATCCAGAGATCGGGTGCCACGCCATATGGCGCAAGCACCACCACGAGCCCGGCGGGGGCGTGCATGCCCGGCGGGAACCCGTTGCCGAAGAAGGATATGCCTGCGATCCTGGTGGCTCATGGTGCACCCTATGTGGCGACCGCCTCGGTCGCCTACCCAATGGACTTCATGAAGAAGGTCGAGCGGGCGATCAATACCCCCGGACCCTGCTACATCCAGGTGCATACTCCCTGCTGTACGGGATGGGGTTTTGAGGCGGGTGAGACACTCGCCATGGGTAAACTCGCCATCGAGACCGGCCTCTGGGTGAACTATGAGATTGTCAACGGTGGGATGGAGAAGGTGAGGAAGGTGAGGCGCAAACCGGTCGAGGAGTACCTCGCAAAGCAGAAGCGTTTCCGGCACCTCTTCAGGCCCACCCGGCGAGATGATGAGATCGCAAAGATCCAGGCGATCGCTGATGCGAATGCCGAGCGGTTTGGGATCGATGTCAAACCGAGGAAACCGGCGGAGTAAGTCATCGGGATAGGGCG
>JAAZOW010000050.1 GCA_012797575.1 Methanomicrobiales archaeon
GATCCGACTTCTTCACCGGTCCAGGATCCGACTTCCACCACAGATCTGCCGACAGAGTACATGACGATGACCTCACCCCCGCACCACATGGCCGTCGATCGGGATAGCGGGGGAGTAGCGTGTATCAGTGCGGAGTACCGGTCAGACTTTGAAGGCAATCGGGTTTTCGTCTGCGAGGTGACCGAGTTTTTCCAGAGGTGGTATTACGACCCGGAGACGTGGTCGGTCAGCCCCGGCAACGTCTCAACATTTGGATTCTATGGTGTGGATGGGGCAGATGTCGAGCTTGAGGAGTTCGTATTATGGGAGGTGCACCTGGGCTTCTCTGATGATACCGGGTGGTACGCTGACAGCATTATCACCGGGCCCGGGGAAGGGGATGTGACCTACTCCTTCCGGGATTGCGATCCGGTACATGAACCTGCCCCGGAACCACCGCCCTCCCTCTGTCCGTATGAAGACTCGCACATGCACTATGAGATAGATTGCGGGATGGAGTGATACACCACGTTTACGCAGAGACCATGGGGTATACCTGTCACATCGAGGCGGAGTACTTCTTTGACGGGCATATGGATCAGTACGAGTTCCACGACACTGCCACTGAGATCGCGCGCTACTATTTCATCCAGAAACCACTGAATTATGTCGCTCCAGGCGATCCGCCGGCGGGGGAGTACATGCCCCAGGCAGGGGTTGTGGAGTCGTTTTACTACCGCCCGATGGTTGATGGGGTGCGGGGCGAGAAGAAGAGTGATGACTATTTTTTCAGGCTCAAGCATGCCACCCTGGACTTCTACGAGACCTCTATACGAAGATACGTGCGATACGTCATCACCGGTCCGGGAGAGGAGCAGATCTGGTATCGGGAGGGGAAGCTCAAGCCGTGTTAGCAGTCCCCCCGGAGGATGAGGGGGCCTCCGTACCCGGTCAGCAAGTTCTATAGGATCAGGGGGATTGTCCACTCCAGGCCGGCATCGGAGCAGATCAGGATCTCGAGATCTCCGGTGCCGCAGCACCCCTTCCCCCTGACATCCGGGGCGGATCCCGGCTTTCGTTCGATCGTATCGGGATTGATCGCTACCCGGACGACAATATCTCCTCCCTTCCGGATACTGACGCAGACATAGTTCTTGAGCGTCTTTGCCAGGAGAACTCCGAACATTTGACAGGGCGTTGGCGTGAGCTCGAGGAGGCGATCTGGTGGATCATACAGCGAATCCAGGCGCCCGTATGAAAGATATTTTGGGGCAGATGGATTCCTCGTATGCCGGGAGGACCGCTTGCGGGGTTCCGGTGGCCGACAGATCCGCCTGGGTGAACCACCCCGCGCTCAACTGTGCGCGTCCATCGTCCAGTGCTCCAACAAGAATCTGGTCCTGCAAGGCAAGCTTCATGATGCTGATCACGCCGCATCCAGGCCACGGAGGCCGGGGGAGCATACCACGTGCGTGAGCGGGCTCATCACCTGCTCAAGTGCGGGGATGTGAACGAAGGCTGCCCGGCGGTATATCTCGCCTCGATGTCTGCAAGGTCGTAGACGAGGAACCCCTCCTCGCGGAGCTGGACCTTCCCCCCAATATCCCCGGCGATGAGGCAGAACCCCTCATTCGGGTAGCGGTCGTGCCTGGCGTACTCCGCCTTCTGCACGAGCCGCGTGAGTACGCCACGGGCCTCTCTCTCCGTAAGGGCTCCCCACTTGCACTCCCCAAAGACGATACTCGCGTCACTCTCTCGGATGGCGATAAGATCTATCTCCCTCTCACGATACCACCATCGACCGATGGTATGCCCCGGAAAGATCATCCGGGCGAACTCGTTTCGCACGAAGACCTCAAACTGCTTCCCAAAGTAGGGATTCATGTCGATGGAACCGACCACAAGGTTCTCCATCTCGATCGCCTGCCGATGCGAAAAGACGAAGCTATACCAGAAGTCAAAGATGCAGTCCCTGATCCGGTATAATCCCCGCCGCCGATTGGCGAGGAGGGGTACCTCTCTCTCGATGATCTCAAGCCGTGTCATCGCCTCAAGGTAGGGGTAGAGGTGGCGAGCATCCATACCGCAGAACTGAGCGATAGCGCCGGGGGCGGTGTTACCGACAGCGATAGCGTTGAGGATCGCCTGGTAGGTCTTGAGTTCACGAAATTCCTGCGAGAGGAGGAAGTAGGGTTCCCGGTAGAAGTACCCGTATCTGTTGAAGAATTCCCGCTCAACGAAGGCGTCATAGGTCAGGTAATCGCCGGCTTTGAGAAGGTATTCAGGGATACCCCCGATGGTCAGGTGGGTCTTGAGGGCATCCCGTAGGGAGAGCGAGGGGAGGAACTGGCGTGCATCGCAAAAGCGGAGCGGTCCAAGGAGTATATCGCGGGTCCGCCGCCCGTAGAGGGGGGACGTATAGGAGAGAGCACTGTCGGTCATCAGCCCGAGCATCGACCCTGAGAGGAGGATGCACCAGTTCGACCCGACAAGGGTAGTGTCCCAGGCTTTCTGGAGAGCAGAGAGGATCGAAGGATCGTTCTTGATCAGATACGTGAACTCGTCGATGACGAGGTACCGGCGCCCGGCGAGGGGTATCCGGGCGATGTAGGTGAAGAGCTGATCCCACGTCGTGATCTCGAGCGAGGCGAGGAGCGGGTCAGCGAAGAATTGCGCTACCTCCTCCTTGAGCCGCCGGATCTGGATCTGGGGTGCAGTATCTTCTGCGAAGTGGAGAATGCCCTCCTTTCCACGTATGAACTCGGTGATTAATCGCGTCTTTCCGATCCGGCGCCGGCCGTAGAGGATTATCAGTCGCCCGCCATCGCCCCGCCATTCTTCCTCAAGAAGGGCACGCTCGGTCTCGCGGTCGACAAAATCCCTAATCATGATTAGTACTAATCTAGATTAGTATTAAGATCTTCGATTGACAGAGCGAGCGGTCGGCGGGTGCATCGCCCCTTCCAGCTGGTGCCGGGATGGGATCTTCAGGGCGGGTGGTCCCTCCTCGCGGAGCTGGGCCTTCCCCCCAATATCCCCGGCGATGAGGCAGAACACGAACCCCTCGGTCTGGTGATCGAGTAAACCCTAATCCAGATTAGTACTAAACAAGATTAGGGTTTGGGGGATACGTCCAGGGTCTACCGGCCGAACATACGAGGGGTGACCTCCATGGCTCCGGTGGAGCGCTTCACCAGACTGGCGCAGCGGGAGCCGGGCATCAGGTCACCGAAGGGGATCAAATACCATCAAGCTCCCCCTCCCTGAAGTAGCGGTGCCCGGCCAGATCCCAATCGCCGAAGTTCCGCGCTCGCGCCTCTACCAGCGCAAAAACCCCGAAGATACTACAATCCCAGATCGGAGAGCCCGGGATGGTCGTCGGGGCGCCGTCCCAGCGGCCAGTGGTACTTCCGCTCGCCTTCGGTGATCGGCAGATCGTTGATGCTGGCATGACGGCGGCGCATCAGGCCCTGCTGATCAAACTCCCAGTTCTCGTTCCCGTAGGAGCGGAACCAGTTCCCCGAGTCGTCGTGCCATTCGTATGCGAACCTGACCGCGATACGCGCCTCATGAAACGCCCAGACCTCTTTTATCA
>JAAZOW010000160.1 GCA_012797575.1 Methanomicrobiales archaeon
AGAACCGTGATCCCGACGAGCAGCCCGCCGAGGATACAGAACCCGATGGTGCATCCATCGATATACTGCCTTTTGCGCCCTCCCCACCTGGAAGAAGTCACTTCCTCCTCACCATGGAGGGGGTCGCCTGTGAGCGTTCCGGTCTTCATGTCAGAGTGTTCCTGAGTAAGTATTGCGCGCGCCCGCTAATAACCGGCGGCATAAAAGAAAAAGAGGGGTTCAGCCCTTCATCTCGACGAGTGGCTTGAGCACGTCAGGAACGTTACCGTAGCCATCCGCGGGGATGATCGGGGGTTGACCGTCGGCGATGAGGATCTCCTGCCCAGTGGTGCTGATCAACATCTCAGCAAACGCGATGCCGAGGTCAGGGTGCTCGGCAATCTCCGGGACAGTCAGGCCGAAGACGATCGGTGAGCCCACGTAGAGCGTGGTGCCGTCACCCTCCTTTGCCTCAGTCTGGACGGTCGCGTAGGTATCAGCGAACTCTACCGCCGAGAGATCGATCTCTTCGGGGAGTTCGATGAACTGGAGATCGTTCTGAACTGCAACGCTCCGGTACTCCCAGGCGTAGTCAAGTCCGCCAGCCTGGACCATCTGGACGAGTTCGACGCTCTTTGGCCGAATCGTCAGGGTAGCGCCGTCAGGCTTCGGGTCAGAGGCATGGATCGTGTAGACGCCATCCTCCTCGGTGACCGCAATGTTGCTGTGGGCGCTGACAAGGGTCTCAAAGATCGTATCATCTCCGTAGTACTCCTCGGCGAGCTGGATCACCATCGGGGCACGGTAGCCGCAGGGGTCGGCGTTCGGGTCGGAGAAGCCCCACCGGACACCGTCACGGTCGAGGATCTCGTACCAGTTCTCGGCGGTGATCTCGTCAGCGTACTTGCTCTCGCTTGAGTAGGCGAGCACCATCCGGTTCTTCGCGAACGTGACATACCAGTCGGCATGCTCCGGCATCATCATCTCTGGGATGAGGGCGTAGTCGGCGGAGGCGAGAACATCGGCGGGTTTGCCGTTCTCGGTGATCTTTTTGACACAGTCGACGCTACCGGCAGGTTCGAGGAGGACCGTGACACCGGGGTGTTCCGCCTCAAGCTCTGCTTTCACCTTCTCAAACGGGCCGGTCAGGCTTCCGGCATGGAAGATCTTCACCTGGACACTATCGCCGGGTGCCGGCGGCACAGGGGTTTGGGGCTCCTCCGTTCCCGTGCAGCCGCAGAACAGGACTGCGGCGGCTACGAGAAGGCAGAGAAGCGCGCTGAGATGTCGTGGTCTCATAAAATATGTTTTAGACAAACCCTGGTCTTAAACTTACCTGTTTGTCAATCAGCTACCTTACAGGGCTTGTTAATTTTTATTAGTTTACCCCCGAGTGTTGCCATGCCTCACCCGATCTCCTCTCCCGGGACCAGGTGGACCACCTTTGCCGGGAGGGAGACCCAGATCTCCATACCGACCCCGAGTTCGAGGGCCTCTGCCCTCCTCGCAGTCGCCAGCGCGATGAGCCTGCACCCGCAGTCCACAGTCACGTTCACGAAGGGCGCCAGAGATTCGATCGCGGTTACTCTGGCGGGGAAGAGATTCTCGGCCTCCTCATAGCCGGGCTCCCTCCGATGCAGGGATATATCCTCGCCCCTGATGACAACCATCACCTCCTCGGTCGAGACTGGCGTCGCCGAGACGATGCGCCTTCCATCCACCTCCACCGTGGTGAGCCCCCCCTCCCGGGAGACGACCCGGGCGGGGATGATATTCTGGATCCCCACGAACTTAGCTATCTTCTGCCCCTCTGGCTCGTGGAAGATCTCGCGGGGCGAACCTGTCTGGGCGATCGTCCCCTCGATGATCACCGCAATGCGGTCGGCGAGCCTCTGCCCCTGCGCGAGATCGTGGGTGCTTATCAGGACAGTGATCCCCCTCTCGCGATTCATGCGCGCTACGATCGCCTCGATCGTAGCGGTGGAACCCGGATCCAGGTTCGCCGTCGGTTCATCCAGGAAGAGGATCTCAGGATCCGTCACGAGCACCCTCGATAACGCCACCCGCTGCTGCTCGCCGCCCGAGAGATCGGTTGCCCTGCTCTTGATGTAGTGAGAGAGCCCGACCGCCTCAAGTGCCTCTTCCACCCTCCGGCCGATCTCGTCGCGGGGGGTCCCCCGGTAGCGAAGCCCCATCGCGACGTTATCGTAGACCGACGCGTTAAAGACGATCGGTCTCTGGAAGAGCATCCCCATCCGGCGGCGAAGATCGAGCCAGCGGCCACGTTCTCTCACCGTATCGACATCAAAGATCGAGAGCTCTCCGCCGCTCAGCGGCTCGATCAGGTCGAGGACCCGCAGAAGCGTGCTCTTCCCCGAGCCGCTCGGGCCGATGAGCCCGAGGATCTCCCCCTCCTGAACCGAGATGTTGACGCCATGGAGAACCTCCAGATCGCCGTATACCTTCCTGACCTCTCGTGCCTCAATGATCGTCATGGTATCTCTACCTCCGTTGCACCAGGGAAAGAGTGATGTTCACACCGAGCGCCACCGCAAGGAGAATGATCCCGAGCGCAATCGACATCGAGTAGTTCGCCATCGACGTGTTGAGCGCGATCGCGGTGGTGAGGACGCGGGTTGCACCACGGATGTTGCCGCCGACGATCATCACCGTCCCCACCTCTGAGATCGCTCGACCGAACCCCAGAAGGACGCTTGACATGACTGCAAACCGGGACTCTATGATGATGGTGGTGATCGTCTGAAACCTGCTTGCGCCGAGCGCCGTGATCGTATAGCGCTTATCCCGATCGATCCCTGAGAGAGCCGAGACCGTCAGCCCCATAAGAAGCGGTATGATGAGGATCGTCTGGGTGACGACCATGCCGTTCGGGGTGTAGAGGAGGCGGAGGAACCCAAACGGCCCGACGTTTGAGAGGAGGAGGAACATGACCAGACCCACGATGACGGTCGGGAGCGCATACAGTGTCTGCAGTGTCGAGACGACCGCATGTTTCCCCCGGAACTCGTAGAAGTAGATGAGCGC
>JAAZOW010000296.1 GCA_012797575.1 Methanomicrobiales archaeon
AAAAAGTGGAAAATTCGGCGGATGGACCATATAATTATATTTATTTAAGGGTTCCATACCTAACCTGGGTATAGAAGAAAGTGGTCTATCAGAGGGAGCCAGAGAGATGGAATTCTTAGTTCGTACAAAACAGAAGATCTCGCAATTCCTTAAAAAGCTCTTCAGGAAGCGGACCTGTCGGATCGGGATATACGGGCCGCCGAATGCGGGCAAGACAACGCTCGCAAACAGGATCGTGCGGGATTGGACCGGGGATGCGGTCGGGCCGGTCAGCGAGGTGCCGCATGAGACTCGCCGCGTGCGGCGCAAGGAAGACGTTACCATTACGGGGCAGAACGGCAACTCGATCACCTTTGATATCGTTGATACACCGGGCGTGACGACCAAGATCGACTATAAAGAGTTCATCGAGTACGGCGTGGAGAAGGAGGAGGCGGTCAGACGGGCACGGGAGGCGACCGAGGGGGTGGCCGAAGCGATGCACTGGCTCCGCGAGGATATCGATGGCGTCATCTACATGCTCGATTCCACACTGGATCCCTTCCAGCAGGTGAACATCATGATGGTGGGGATCATCGAGAGTAGAAAGCTCCCGATCCTGATCGTCGCTAACAAGAATGATCTGCCTGACGCCTCTCCGGCGCGGATCAAGAGTGCGTTTCCCCAACACCCTGTGGTTGCCGTATCGGGGCTTGAGGGGACGAACGTGGATGAGCTGTATGAGAAGATGACGCTCTATTTTGGGTGATGGGGATGATACAGGGTGTACAGATAGACCTGATTTCTGCGGAACGGCTTGAGCGGCTCACGGCGATGGAGAAGATCCGCCTGATCCTCGATGATGTCATGGAGGGGAATATCGTCGTCCTTGAGAAGGGCCTTGCGCCTGACGAACAGAGTAAACTCATCGAGATCACGATGAGGGAGATCACGCCCGATGGCTTCTCGGGCATCGAGATGGAGACCTATCCAGTCAAGGATGTGCCGGATGGCTTTTTTTCGAGGCTCTTCGGCGGGAAGCGTTCGGAGACCCGATTGACCGTGATCGGACCGGCGAACCAGCTCAAGACGATCAAGAAGGAGAAGGATCTTATCAGTGCATGGGTCTCTTCCCGGTGAATTACCATCCTGGTGATCATTGATGCCTCACAAGTGTACGCAATGCGGCAGGGAGTTCGAGGACGGTTCGACGACGATACTGAGGGGGTGCCCGAGTTGCGGCGGGAAGAAGTTCCTTTACATCCGTGAGGCCGAACGGCACGATGACGTGCTGGAGGAGAAGTCGATAGAGGAGATCGCCCTGGAGACCGGGGAGGATGTGCTTGAGGTCCGCGATGAGAGGAAGAGAGAGGAGATAGAAGTTTTTGAGCGGATCGAGAGTATCCGCATCCTTGCTCCCGGTTCATATGAACTGAATATCGAGAAGTTGGCGAAGTCAGAAGAGGTCGTCGTCGGGCTTGAGCGGGAGGGGAGATACATGGTGGATATTCTCTCTATGGCCCGGAAGAAGAAATGAGAGCCGTTTTATCGCGAATGGTGGGGGAAACAGGAATCTCCATCGCCTTTTCACGTGCCCCGGTCATAAAACTTATATGTTTTCATGACGCTTTCACTAGTAGAACATAACCCGACACTCATAGGTGCATGTCGGGCAATGGTTTCCTGTATGAGAGTGTGGTAGCTTCCATTAACCTTGTGTGCTGGCTTCTTGATAGAGTGCTCTCGTGCGGTCTGTTCCCGGCTGCTTCTAGCCATACCATGTGACGGGGAATATCTGCTAGAGAGAGAACCATGAATCCGATATATCTATCATCGCTCGATAAGGTCTCCGGCATCAGTCCGGAGGAACGTGCCCATCTCGCACAGGTTACAGATACTTTTGCATTCCGATCCAACGACTATTATCTCTCGCTGATAGACTGGGATGATCCAGAGGACCCGATACGAAGACTGATCATACCGACCCCTGAGGAGCTTGAGCCCTGGGGGCATATGGACCCGTCGTCAGAGCATCTCTATACCCCGGCGCCGGGGATGCAGCATAAGTACCGGGAGACGGCTCTGCTGCTGGTGAGTGATCAGTGCGGCGGGTTCTGCCGTTACTGCTTCCGCAAACGTCTCTTCATCGAGGATGCGCGTGAGGTGAATAAGGATATCTCGGGAGCGCTCGACTACATCCGAACGCATCCTGAGATCTCAAATGTCCTCCTCACCGGGGGGGATCCTCTGATCCTCAATACCGGTCGTCTGCGGGAGATCCTCGCCCGGCTCCGGGAGATTGAGCATGTCCGGATCATCAGGATCGGGACGAAGATGCCTGCGTACAATCCCTATCGGATCATCAACGATCCCGCCCTGCTCGACGCAATCAGGGAGTACAGTCTCGGTGAGAAGAGTATCTACATCATGGCACAGTTCAGCCATCCCCATGAGTTGACCGAGGTTGCGTGTCAGGGGGTGGCGCTCCTGCAGGATGCCGGGGCGGTCATCATGAACCAGACGCCCCTGATCCGGGGGATCAACGATGATCCAGTGGTGTTATCGAGACTCCTTGGGCGGCTTTCGTTCATCGGGGTCAACCCCTACTACGTCTTTCAGTGCCGGCCCACGATAGGGAACCGGCCGTTTGCTGTGCCGGTGGAGGAGTCATACCGGATATTTGAGCGGGCGCGGGCGACCTGCTCGGGGCTCTCGAAGCAGGCCCGGTTTGTCATGTCGCATGCCACCGGGAAGATCGAGGTGGTGGGGATGACCGGTGAGCATATCTTCTTTAAGTACAACCAGGCAGCTGATCCAAATGATCTCGGGCGGTTTATGGTCTACAGGGGCAACCCGGAGGCCTACTGGTTCGATGACTACACGGAGCTTGTGGGTGAGGGGAGGCTCTGGGGGAGCGACCCGGGCAGCGTCGCTGTAGAGACCGGGAGTCCTATAACTGGGTAGGCCGGGTGAGGGGCTTTCCCAGGTGGGTGCGCGGGCGGATCAGATGTCCTCGATGATCCGGCGGTCCTCTACGCGGTCGAGCACCTCAAGGAATCGCCTCTTTCTCGCGTGGGTACGTCGCAGATCTTCGCGATACTTTTCCCACTCCTCGGGTGGCATGTGTGACTGTAGTCTCCTCAGGTAGCGCAGAGACGCTTCGTATGCCTGGACCTGGACCCTGGCGATGAACTTCTCCGCCTTCTTCTTCCAGATCGCTATCGCCCGCTCAAGGTGCGTATCGGCGATGGCGTCCGCGACCCGGTCTTCCAGGTTGGGCCCCAGGTAGCGGTCGATCTGATCCTCTTCCCACTGATCGTACCACCGGAGGATCTCGTCCGGCGCCTCTTCCGCGATC
>JAAZOW010000098.1 GCA_012797575.1 Methanomicrobiales archaeon
CCCCCTCGATGCGCCGGAAGTAGCCGGATATATGTCCGGGGGAGAAGGCTACAGCAGTCCGGACCATACCGCTGCCGCAACCTCCTCTTTGCTCCCCGATACCTCGGTGACCCCTTCGGCGGTCATGATCGAGAACGATCCCCCCGCCGCCCCCATAACCGGCGGGGCGTTTGAGACGACCATCCGCAGACCCGCCTCGAGCATGGCTCTCGCCCGCTCCTCCTCATCCCACCCGAGCTTGAATGCTACCGTCACGGAATGGCGACAGGCGACCATAACCTCATCGATGATCTTTGGGAGGGGGCTCAGCCTGACCGTCAGGGGTGAGCCACTCGGGATCTTTCCCTCCAGGCGCTCGGGCGCGAAGTCCGATATGGCCGCCGCACTCACGTAGATATCGATCCCCTCATCCCGACAGATCCGGAGGACCGCCGAGCGCATATCGGCGGCGGTCGTTGTATGGATGTTTCGCACACAGGGAAACGATCCCCTGTGCACAACCGTCACGTCGGCACCGAGCCTGAAGGCCTCAAGCGCAAGCTCCCTCCCCATCCGGCCGGTCGACCGAGTGGTGAAGATCCGGACATCATCGAGCGGCTCAGCACATGCCCCGCTCGTGATCAAGACACGCTTCCCCGCAAGTGGTCTCCTCGAGAGAGCGCGTTCGGCGTGGAGGACGATCACATCGCCATCTGCTATCTTCGCCTTCCCCTCCTCGATCTTCGGGGCGATGACATCGATCCCCCAGGAGGAGAGCCGTCCAAGGTTCTCCGCGACACCGGGGTGGCGGTACATGCTCTCATGCATCGCAGGCGCTACCACGATCGGCATCCCTCGTCCGAGCGCCGTCGTCGCAAACGTCGTCACCGGGGTATCGTCGATCCCGCAGGCGATCTTTCCGATGGTGTTTGCCGTAGCAGGCGCGACGAGCAGGAGATCGGCGGCCCCGCCCTCCCCGCAGTAGAGGACATGTTCCACAAGCCCCGAGATCCTGGTGATCACCGGCCTCCCGGTCGCGTAGGTCAGGGCGTCGGGATGGATGATCCCGGCCGCCGCCCCGGTCATGACCGCCTGGACCTCTGCACCCCGGCGGCGCAGGGCGTGGGCGAGCTTCACCGTCTCCACGGCCGCTATACTCCCGGTCACCGCAAGGACAACCGTCTTTCCTGAGAGTCGCTTCACGATATCGTCACATCCTGCACCATATGCCATACATGCGGACCGTACTTCTTCACCCGGCGGGAGGTGATCGTCGCCAGAGATCCGGCCTTTGCCACCGCCTCCCGGATCTGGGGCGTCGCATCGCCGATGCTATGGACGTGGAGCACGCTCCCGCTGTGGACATGGGTGAGGGCATCGGCGAGCATCGACGGAGCGCCGAAGTGTCCCATCAGGATCCGGTCGTAGATGCCGGAGAGGAGTCTTCGAGAGTCCCCGTTCTCTGCCGTGACACGATCCGCGACATGGTTTTCTATAATGTTTCGCTGCAGGTATTCAAATGCTGTCGGGTTGATCTCCATCGCGTGGACCCGTCCGCCACTCGAGGCCGCCGGTATGGCAAAGTAGCCTATACCGGCGAACATATCAGCGACCCGCTCCCCGGGCCGGACGAGGGCCGCTATCCGCGCCTTCTCCACGCGGTTTCCTTGAGCAAACATCACCCGGGTTGGGTCGAGTATGAACGTGCACCCTCCCTCGCGGTGGCGCACCTCACCTGCCGTGCCATAGAGGATCTCGGCGTCCGGGATGCGCATATCGCCCAGGAACCCCCTCACCCATATGACCCCCCGGGGACGGCAGTGCCGGACGATTGTAGCGAGTTCGTCGTCAGTCGGTGCATCGCCGTGGAGGACGGCTATATCCCCGATGAGGTGGTAGCCTCGACCCCGGTAGGCCTTTCGCTCCGGGAGATCCTCATCGGCCGGATATCCTTTCCGGACGGGAACCCAGGCGGTGCCGTCCCGGACGTAAGGCCGGCGGGCGCGGTCCACCCACTCGGCGTCCAAAAGATCAGCAAGGGCTGCAACCGGTACCCTTCGCGCACGCACCACCGCTCACCCGACGATGACCAGACGGTCCTGTTCCTCGTCGCGGACCACCCGGATAGGCTCCCCCTCCACGGGGAAGGTCCAGGGGACCGCGTCGAGCTCCCGGGTCAGGTAGGTCTTTGGGTCCATGAGCCCCACGACGTCGGGCTGGGTGAAGACCACGAGAGCCGACTCGGCCTCCCGGACGTTTCCTATACAGCGCTCGACCTCCGCCTCGGTGAGGGTCCGGGCGACGCCGGCCTTTAGATCGAAGACCCGGAGACGCTGTTGCCGCTCGATCTCGCGGACCTCGAAGTAGTCGCCCCGGGATACAACGACGTCTCCCTTCTGGTAGTAGGGGAGGCGGATCGAGTAGGTGACGCGGTAGAGGGCTTTGCCGTCTTTCTCGCCGACCAGTTTCGGGTGGGTCGTGTAGCGCCCGCCGAGGGCCCCGGTGATCATACGGGCTATCTCCTGGCCGAGA
>JAAZOW010000021.1 GCA_012797575.1 Methanomicrobiales archaeon
CCTCAAGATGAGAAGAAGGAAAACAAAAAACCGCATGGATCAGCTCTACACCACAGTATCTCAGGTAAGGGTGCACACCATCATGGGGCGTATGCGGTCACCATCATCCGTGTATCACACGTATCTTGCACACCTCAAACCTCTTCCGTAGAAACCCAGTCCCCGTCCTGCAAACTGTCGGTGGCCAGTATCCCCTCCTCTCCCATGCACATATATCATCCTTGAGGGCGATCCGCCCAGGTATCTGATATTCACTCGATCTCCTGTGCATACGTGCATTCCACAGGGTGGACCGACTTCCTGATCAGGGCGACTTCTCCACTGGCTCCACTCGAAACAAAGGGGTCGGTGGTTGCATACCACCTCACGGGAGATACAAAGGAGTAAAATACGTTATGGGTGAGTACAAAAGGGATCATATGGAGAGTAGTCATCTTAAACCCCTCACCGTGACCGGTGCCGTCGTCACCGTCTCTTCCAGCCGGAAACCTGAGACCGATGCCAGTGGGAAGGCGCTCATCGACCTCCTCACGGTTGCTGGTATCGAAGTGACGCATTACGCCGTGATCCCCGACGATCTGGAGCGGATCCGGTTCGAGACCTATGTGGCGCTGTCGCGTGCGAACTGCATCATACTCACCGGGGGCACCGGGCTCACGCCCGACGATCGCACCATCGAGGCGATTGCACCGTTGCTCGAAAAAGAGATCCAGGGATTTGGCGAACTCTTCCGCCTGAAGAGTTACGAGGAGATCGGGACCGCTGCAATCCTCTCACGGGCGATCGCCGGTACCATCTCCGGTCGAGCGGTCTTCTGTATCCCGGGTTCCCGGAAGGCCGTCACGCTCGCCGCCCGGGAGATCATCATCCCGGAGATACGGCACATCCTCTCTCACGCATCGACAGATCAGCGGTAGACGTCAAGGAGCGCCACCCGCTCAAGCACCAGCTCGCGGAACCGGTCCACCCCCACCACCTGGATCTCCTCGGGCGTGATGTCGAAGAGGTCCGCGAGGCGGGAGCGCTTCGCAGGACCGATCCCCTCCCAATCCTCATCGACGAACGTCACAAAACTGGCGAGGCGCTCCCTGGTGCCCGGTGCCGGAGGGCAGACAGCAACATAAGACCGGTTCATCCCCGGGTGGATCCCAAAAGATGCGGCCACCTGGCACTGCCGGGTCCCCGCGGCATAGAGGAGCGCCTCCATCTCAATCGAGTTCGCTATCGGATCGCCAGCGGTCCAGGAGCGCCAGGCGTGCCGGAGCGCCATCTCCACGTGGTCGCGCCCCGCCAGGCGGTCAGCATCAAAGAAGGTGATATGGGTTTGGTGCTCGTCGGCGATCTCCCGGATCCCCTCGAGGAAACTGACATTGTCGGCGACCTCAAAGACCGCCTGGTAGATATCACATGCTGGCTCTGTCATTCCTTCGATCACCCGAATCGGGAGAGGGATACCTGCTCATCAGCGATCTCCCCCTCGATCTCGTCCCGCATTCCCTCGAGTTGCTCAAAGACCTGAGCAGCAATCTTCTCTCCGATGACCCTCCCCACCTTCTCCGGCCCGGCGGCGCGCAGCGCCTCGACCGATCCCATGGCATTGTTGAAGAGCCGGCGGGCCCTGACCCGGCCGATCCCGCGGAGCCTTATGAGGGGCAGGAGCTCCCTTCTGATACCATACTTAGCCCGGAGTTCCATCTCCTCGATAGGCCCTGCGAGGTGCGGCGCAAAGAGCCTTGCCAGGTGCCGGCTCGCGTGAATCAGCCAGGCGATGCCCTCCACCATCCCGTATATATCGCCGGGTCCGACGTTGTAGCGCTCGCAAATGGTATCTTCGCCGACCTCATCCGCCCAATCGCTGAGGAGGAGCGCGGTCTTGAGGCTCCGGTCGAACTCCGCACCTGCATCCCAGGGGATCTCCATCCAGAGCTCATCCCGGTGGTCAGCGAGGAACCGGTCCAGGAGGTACATGTCGTTCTTCCGGACGTAGAGTGTCAGCATATCAGGTGTGGAACAGAGCATCTGTAAAAGGCCGATATCGGTATACTCCTTCCGGCCGATCATAGCGTTCACGATCGCCTCAGCGCTCCTGGGATCGACGTAGAGCCGGGAGACGAGCGACCCGTACTCAGTGGGCTCGAGCCACTCCCCCACCTCCGTGATCATCTCGCTCTCCCTCAAGAACTCAAGCGCCCGATCGACCGCGCGTGAGAGCGCCCGGGGGTTCTCGCCGCAATGAGCGTAGAACGTTCCGTCCATGAACCTGAGCACTTCGCCGCGTTCGCGGGCGAAGCCGGTTGTGATGAGCGAGAGGATGTGGGTGCAGAGGACCGCTTCGCTTGCGCACTGGCTCCTGACATCCTCGGTCGGTGCCCTGATGTAATGGTCAAAGAGCCCCTCGACCATCTCCTCCGACTTGGCTATCAGGATCGCCTCGCCGTAGGGGTCGAGGTGCGGCCGCCCTGCTCGCCCTGCCATCTGCCGGTACTCCCTGACCGGGATCGGCACCATCCCCTCCCCGGCGTTGAACCGGAGGTAGTCGCGAATGATCACCCGGCGGGCGGGGAGGTTCAGGCCGGCGGCGAGCGTTGGGGTGGAGGCGATCACCTTGATTGCTCCCTCCCGGAATCCCGCCTCGACGATCTGGCGCTCCTCCCGCGCGAGCCCCGCATGGTGAAATGCCGCTCCCTGCGCCACACAGGCGGCAAGGATCTTCCCCATATCGGTCCCGGCACTCGAACGTATCCTATCGGCGTAGCCGGCAAGGATCGGGTCAGCGATCTTCAGCCCCGATGCGGCGCGTTTTGCAAACGCTTCAGCGTTCCTGCGGGAGCTGACGAAGACCAGGCACTGCCCCTCCTCC
>JAAZOW010000036.1 GCA_012797575.1 Methanomicrobiales archaeon
GTGACCTGCAGGAATGAATTCATCAAGGGAGAGGGGGAGCAACATGGTTTGCTCCTGATTATAGGGTTTGAAGCCATCGACCCGAACCATAAGAACACCATTAAACCCTTCTTTGAGGATTTCTTACTCATATAATTGGTGTTTATTCAATATAGTACTTTTGGAGAGTTATGTCCCAGCCTGTTCAGTAATGTTTGTATATTCCCGGCTTACAAGTATCGGACGTATCCCCCCGAAGGAGCAAGCTGTGTTCCTCATGGGAGGAACCGGCTTGAACGATATATCGGAGGCCCCAAGACCGCGTCAAGAGAGCGGTTGAAGTCGGACGCACGGTGCATCGAGCCCGGCAAGGCGTGCTGATCCCACCATCTCTCGATCGAAACCGACGTGGACCCATGAAGATGATGATACAACAGACCGCGATCCCTCCCCAGGCGAGGAGTCCTGTGGGCGTGCCACCGGCGCGGATGCCACTACGATGACATCAGGCGCTCCCCGGAAGCAGTCTCTCCTCACCCACCTCTGGGGCCGGATCTGCTCCTTTCGAAGGAACATCGAGGCTGCGGGTGAGTACGATCCCGCAGTGCACGGCCCTCTCGTGGAAGCGGCTCTTCCCCCGGACTACGAGGAGCTTGGCCGTTACTGGATCACCGAGGGCCTCTCGCTCGCCGTGATTGCCAGGAGCATCAGGACAAACCAGACAGAATACTTCCTCTTCGAGCCGCCCCTCTCAGACTTCGAATACGAGCTGCTCGAGCGGCTCTTTGACGATCTCCGTGACGTCCTGATCCTTGATGACCACGATATCATCTCCGACCGCCGGGCTGTCCTCTTCCGAAAGATGCAGAGCCTGCTCGCGGAGTATGGCCTCGTCCTCGACGATATCTCGGCCTTCAAGATCCACTACTACCTCGAGCGCAACTTCCTCGGCTGGTCACGCATCGATGCGTTGATGAGAGATCCCCGTATCGAAGATATCTCCTGCGATGGTACCAAGATTCCGCTCTTTCTCTACCACCGCAAGCACCAGAACATAAAGACAAACATTCACTTTGATGAACCAGCCTTGAACTCGCTCGCGATCACCCTCGCCCAACGTTCAGGAAAACATGTCTCGATCGGGAGCCCACTTGTGGACGCGACCCTCCCCGACGGTTCACGCCTGCAACTCACCTTCGGCAGTGAGATCACCACTCGGGGCACCTCGTTCACGATCCGGAAGTTTCGTGAAACACCGTTCACGCCCATCGAACTGATGGATACGAAGACGTTCGATGTGGACCAGCTCGTCTACTTCTGGATGGCGATCGAGAACAATAAAAGCCTGCTCTTCGTCGGCGGCACCGCGTCAGGGAAGACCACATCGCTCAACGCGGTCGCACTCTTCATCCCACCGCTTGCAAAGATCGTCTCCATCGAAGATACCCGCGAGATCACGCTCTACCACGAGAACTGGGTTGCGACAGTCACGCGTGAGACAGTCTCGGAGGGGCTCGGCGCCACCATCAGGATGTTCGACCTCCTCAAGGCTGCGATGCGGCAACGTCCCGAGTACATCCTTGTCGGCGAGGTCCGGGGGAGTGAGGCCCTGACGCTCTTCCAGGCGATGAGCACCGGGCACACGACGTTCTCCACCATGCATGCTGGAGGCGTCGATGCAGCAGTCCACCGCCTGGAGAACGCGCCGCTCAACGTCCCGAGGAACATGCTCCAGGCGCTCGATGTCATATCGGTTCAGGCGCTCACTCACCGTGGGTACGATCGTGTGAGAAGGTGCCGGGAGATCGTTGAACTTGCCGGGATCGATCCGGTCACCGGCAGCCTCAAGGTGAACACGGTCTACGAGTACAACCCCGTTCCCGACACCTTCTCCTATTCAGGGCGATCACGGATCCTCACCGAGATCATGGAGTACCGCGGTTGGAGTCGGATCCGGCTTGACGAAGAGCTGCAGATCCGGCGGTCCGTCCTTCTCGCGATGCAGAGCCAGGATATCAGAGATTATAGGGCGGTCGCCCGGATCATCCAGGTCTTCGCGATCGATCCTGACCGGGTGCTCGCTTCTCTCGACGACCTCAGCAGGCTGGTCCAGTGATCCTGCCTGCCTGCACATGGATCAAGCGTTTCACCCGCAGACTGATAGAGCGCGACCCCGTACGATACCGGGGCCTCCGCGAAGACCTTGTTGCGGCAAACCTCGGCGTCACCCTCGACCGCTACCTTCAGAAGACATTCCTTGTCTCCGGTCTCTTTGGCGCCTTCTGGGCTGCTTTAACATTCGTCGTGCTCCGATTTGCAGCCTTCCCGCAGGCGAGCATCAGCATCTACAATATCTTCGCCATCCACCCCCCGGAGTTCGTGCTGGTAGATCCCATGGTTGGTATCCTGCAGATCATCGTGAGCGTGGTGATCTTCATCCTTGCTGCTTATGTCGCCTCCTTCTTCTTCCTGAAGTATCCGTCCCTCGTAATGAAGAACCGGGAGACCCGAATCAACCTGCTACTCCACCACGCCGTCGCCTACATGTATGCCATGCGCCAGGGCGGAGCGGAGATGATGGTCATCTTCCGGGCGATCAGCAGAAATTCAGCGATCTATGGTGAGGCGGCCCATGAGTTCCGGCGCATTGTCCGGGTTACCGATTATTTCGGTTACGATATGATCTCGGCGCTCCGGCACCTTCAGGAGACGACTCCGTCGGAGAAACTGCGTGAGTTCCTCCAGGATCTCATCTCCGTTGTCGAGAGCGGGGGAGACGTGACTGACTTCCTGGAGACCCGGGTCCGCATCTATCAGGAGGAGGCCCGGTTCGAGCAGAAGACCTTCCTCTCCACGCTCCAGCTCGTAGCCGAAGCCTACGTGACGCTCTTTGTTGCCGGCCCGCTCTTCATCATCATCGTCATGGTGGTCATGGGGTTTATGAGCAGCACGCCCATCCTGCAGCTCTCGATCATCATCTACCTCCTGGTCCCGGTCGGCTCACTCTTCTTCATCCTCTTTCTTGATGCAGTCTCGATCAAGACTGAGGGGATCGAGCAATACACCGGAGCCCACTGGCTCAACGAGTTCGATGACGTCCGGATCGAAGAACGGATCGGCGACGAACCGCTGATCAGACAGCTGCAGTACTACGACCGCGTCCGAAATCTCCGGACTTTCCTGCGCCACCCTCTCCAGGCGTTCCTCATCAAGCCAAACCGGACGCTCTACGTGACGGTGCCGGTTGCGCTCGTATATGTCGCCCTCGTCTTCTATACGGTTCCTGCCTACCCCGATCTCGAGGTCTTCATCGATGTGCTGGACGACCATCTGGTCGTGGCACTCCTGATCGTCCTCATACCCTTCGGTCTCTTCTACCATCTCTGGCAGAAGAAGGTGATGGCGATCGAGGCGAGCATCCCCGATTTTCTGGACCGACTTGCTGGTATCAATCGGGTTGGCCTGACACTCGTGCAGGCGATAGCGATCCTTGAGAAGGCAAACCTCGGGGTGCTCTCCTACGAGATCAAAAAGATCAAGCGCGACCTTGAGTGGGGTGCGAGCATCCAGGAGGCGCTCATCCGGTTTGAAGAGAGGATACGCACCCCTGCTATCGCTCGGGCGGTCACCCTGATCACGACGGCGAACAGGATGACGGGGAGTATCGGCGACGTCCTGAGCATCGCGGCCCGCGATGCCACGATGTCAGAGACCCTCAAGCGTGAGAGACAGGCGGATATGTTCATCTACGTCGCCATCGTCTACCTGGTCTTCATCGTCTTCCTCTTCGTCGTGATCGTCATAGATATCCGATTCCTCTCCGTGCTATCCGTGACCGATTCCCTGACCCTCACCGGTGCGGTCACCTCGACGCCTCTTGAGAGTGTCACCATCGCGACCTTCGAGCGCCTCCTCTACCACGCTTGCCTGATTCAGGCGCTCTTCTCAGGCCTCATCGCCGGTGCGATGGGAGAAGCCTCGATCCGTGCGGGCGTCAAGCACGCCTCTGTGATGATCTTCACAACACTTGTGGTGTTCAACGTCTTCCTGTAGCCCGGACATCAATGGAAGCGGACCAACATCTCCCGTGTATCCTGGCGTGCGGTCGATGTTCTATTTCATACGCCAGAGCACCCGGTTATAGAATTTGTGCTGAGGCCGCCTGATCCTTCGTCGAGACAGCGGAAAGCCCCTCCCGCTCATCTTCCCGAAATCTGGCCTGCCTGCATCATCTCCTGTACCCGAGGCGCCATCTCCAATCAGCGGAACCCAAGATCGTGCTCCATGAGTCTTTCCGGGCTGCTACGATAGGGTTTTATATCCATCCCTCCAGATATCCCATCTGGTGATGAACCCATGTGTACGGTCGGTGGACCTGTCGATATCGAGTTTGATGAGCGGGTGAAGGGCAAGAACTACCGTTGCAAGGAATGCGGCGAACGATTTAAGGGCATCGGAAAGCGGCCAATGTGTCCGAGCTGCCAGTCTGAAGATGTCGAAGAAGCCTGAGGGCGGTGATTCGTCTGAATCACCCTCCCGGGTAGGCGGGACGATCATCCCCCTCAGGGGGGAACCTCTGCTCATCAGGGGAAGCCACTCTCTTCTGCTCATAGGAAAAGCCGGCTCTCGGTTTTCCCTCTGCATCGAGACCCCTGACGACGAGTACTGCCAGGGAGTCGACCCCGACGATCTGGTCGTAGTCTCCATGCCGGAAGGCGGTCCGGTCGAACAGGCGCGCATGATGCTTGAACTGGTCCGGCAATACCACATCCCGCTTATCGTTCTCCCGAAAGACCATCCCGGGTCAAGACGGCTGTCGATGGTGGTATCGGTCGCACCAGAGATCCTGCTCGCCTGTGACATCCGGCGGGGGACTCATCCTGAACAACATCTCCTCTGCTCATCGCCGGAGCTCTCCGGGCTCCTGCTTGCCGGGATTCCCGGCGGTGTTATGCTAAGGCACCTCCCCCCCGGAGCCATAATAACGCACCTCGTCGCCGAGAAATACTCGACGGACAAACAACAATAAATATATGCTTATTTTCATCAAATATTCATGAGCCGTGAGAAGGAGGGTTTGATGAAGACCGATGTCCTGAAAAGCATCAGGGAGACTGAAGAAAAGTACCAGGAAATGATCCGTGATGCGCAGGCCGAGAGGAAGAAGAGCCTCTCTGATGCCGAGCTTGAGGCTGAAAACCTGGTCCAGAAGGCAGAGAAAGATGCCAGGGATCACAGGAATCAGCGTCTTGTGGATGCACGAGCCGAAGCGCAGAACAGATATGCAGAGATCATCAAGGAAGGTGAGGCGCGCGCAGAGACGCTGAAAGCCCAGGGGAATAAGAACCACGCAAAAGCTGTAGACTTCGTTGTTTCGCGGTTTAGGGAGCGGCTGCATGTTAAGGCCTGAACAGATGCGCCGGCTGCTCATCGCGGCCCCGAAGGGGGAGATTGATGCCATCATCGAGGAGCTCTACCGCCACAACGTCTACCACATCGAAGACTTTGTACCGGAGATCGAGTCTCCTGAAGGGTTATCGATCGGCCACCCGCTCCCGGGAGCAAGCGATGCGGCCTCGGCGCTCATCAAGGTCAGGGCCATTGAGAATGCGTGCGGGATAGACCCCGATAGTGTTGAGATCAAAGAGAAGATCCCTGCGTCGAGGGTCAGGGCGATGATCGAGACGGATCTTCCCGTCATCCAGAAGCAGGTGGAAGGTCTCGTCTCGACACGCGCAAAGCTTGAGGCATCTCGGAAGGAACACGAGCAGCGAGTGAAGGAGCTTAAGCCCTTCGTCGCGATTCCCCTTGATCTGGAGCTCTACCGTGGATATGAGCGGTTTACCGTCTTTGCAGGTCACATTTCACATGATATAGCCATTGCCGTCCCCCACGAGAAATACTTTTCCGATACGGTGGACGGCAACATGATCGTCGTCGTGGTGCCAAACGAGCACCGCGAAGAAGTAGAGCGGACGCTTCTCGACGCCCGGTTCCAGGCGATCCCCGTCCCGAACGAGACGGGATCCCCGGCAGAACGCCTGAAGGTTCATACCAGGGATGTCGAGGAGGCCAGCAGAGGGATAGCTGAGGCCAACCAGAAGCTCGCAGAGATCCGGGATAGGCATACCGATTCCCTGGTAGCATGTGATGAACTACTCACGGCTGACGTAGAACGGGCGGAAGCCCCGTTGCGATTTGCTACCACAGAGGAGACCTTCATCTCTGAAGGATGGGTGCCCGAGGATCAGGCTGACAGAATCCGCGACGCATTGGAGAGGGTGACCGGCGGCCGAATCTACATTGAGGAGCTGGAGATCGATGACACCTCCAGGGTTCCGGTGGAGTACGATAACCCATCGTTTGCCTCGCCAACCGAGGTGCTCATCGATATCTACTCGCGACCCCTGTATTCTGAGGTCGACCCGACGCTGATGGTGGCCATCGTGTTCCCCATCTTCTTCGGCCTGATCCTCGGTGACGTGGGCTACGGAGCGATCCTGCTCATCCTGAGCCTAGGACTTCGGAAGTTCTTTACCGGCGAAGGGGGGAGGATGCTTCTCAAGGTGCTCAGTTACGCGGGTATATCAAGTATCGTGTTCGGGGTGCTCTA
>JAAZOW010000176.1 GCA_012797575.1 Methanomicrobiales archaeon
CGCGGTCCAGAAACCCACGATCGTCGTTGCCCACAACAAAACGCTTGCTGCCCAGCTCTACAATGAGTTCCAGTCGTTCTTCCCTGATAATCGGGTGGAGTACTTCGTCTCCTACTACGATTACTACCAGCCGGAGTCTTACATACCAAAGCGTGACCTCTACATCGAGAAAGATGCCCAGATAAATCCGAAGATCGAGCAGATGCGGCTTGCGGCTACCGCATCGGTCCTCTCGCGCCCTGATACGATCGTCGTCGCCTCAGTCTCCTGTATATACGGTCTCGGGAACCCTGCAAACTTCCGGGGGATGGGTTTTGAGGTGAAGGTCGGGGAGAGGGTGCGGCGGGATGATATCATCAGGCACCTCGTCGATATCCAGTTCGAGCGAAACGATATCGAGCTTGCGCCGGGCCGGTTCAGGATTCGCGGCGATACCATCGATATCGTTCCGGGCTACTTCAGCAACGTCATCAGGGTCGAGCTCTTCGGGGATGAGGTGGATCGGATCAGCGAGATCGATCGGGTATCAGGGCAGAGGCTGGATACGATGGACTACTTCTTCGTCTACCCGGCCCGCCACTTCGTCGTCCCGGAGGATGTGAAGGAGCGGGCGATCGCCTCCATCGAGGAGGAGCTCGAGGAGTGGCTCCCGACCCTCGGCATGCTTGAGGCACACCGTCTGCGCCAGAGAACCCTCTACGATATCGAGATGATCCGCGAGACCGGAACCTGCAAGGGGATCGAGAACTACTCACGCCACTTCGATGGGCGGAGGGCAGGGGAGCAACCCTACTGCCTGCTTGACTACTTCCCGGAGGATTTCCTGATGGTGATCGATGAGAGTCACCAGACGATCCCGCAGGTCCACGGTATGTACCGTGGCGACTACTCGCGGAAGAAGGCGCTCGTGGAGTATGGGTTCCGGTTACCGTCGGCGTTTGATAACCGCCCGCTGAAGTTCGATGAGTTTTCGCGTTACATGCGAAACGTCATATTCGTCTCGGCGACCCCGGGGGACTACGAGCTGGAGCGTTCACGCGTGACGGAACAGATCATCCGGCCGACGGGGCTTGTGGATCCCGAGGTCGAGGTCCGGCCGATCGAGGGGCAGATCCCTGATGTGATAAGGGAGATCCGGGCTACGATCGATCGCGGGGACCGGGTGCTCCTGACGACACTCACGAAGAGGCTCGCTGAGGAGCTCTCCGGCTACCTGGCAGATCAGGGGATCAAGACGCGATACCTGCACTCCGAGATCAACACCATCGAGCGGACCGAGATCATCCGGCAGCTCCGTATCGGGAGGTACGATGTGCTCGTGGGGATCAACCTCCTGCGGGAGGGACTTGATATCCCCGAGGTCGGGTTCGTCGGTATACTCGACGCCGATAAGGAGGGGTTCCTCCGGGATGCCCGGAGCCTGGTCCAGATCATCGGTCGGGCCGCCCGGAACGTGAATGCGAAGGTCGTGCTCTACGCGGACGCCAGGACCGACTCGATCAGGAAGGCGCTCACCGAGACCGAGCGCCGGCGTAGCATGCAACTTGCGTATAATGCCCGGCACGGTATCACGCCACAGACGATCAAGAAACCGATACGGGAAAAGGAGATCGATATAACCGATGTCAAGCATATCCCGAAGCAGGAGATACCGAACCTGGTGATCGAACTCGAGGCGGAGATGCGGGGGGCGGCGGAGCGCCTGGAGTTCGAGCGGGCGATTGCACTCCGGGATATGATCCGGAGGCTTCAGTCCACGCACCCGTGAGGGGTGCGATTGCAGAGTCTTCTCCCCCTAGAGGCGGTGCCCAGACAGCATCCGCTCCAGAAAAACCGTATCCCGGAAGCTAACCAGGATCTTCCTCCCGGGCGGGGTTCAGCGCAGGGGATGCGCGCCAGAAGGGGGAAGGCCCCTCCTCCCTCTCGATAATCATTCCAGCGGGGTATCTCCATGAACCGGCGACCAGGTGGGGTTGGTCGAAACGGTGCGGGAGCAAACAGGCTTAACTTTATTCATCATTCGGCTCAAACCCTTTGGCATGGATCTCAAAGCCCCATTCTTCGCCGTCCTGGCCATCCTCCTTGCGGTCTCTACATGCGGGTGCATGGACCAGGAAGCGATCGTCCCCGATGAGGAGGCGGTGCAGGTGCTTGCCTACGCCGATCCGATCGCTGAGAACCTCCTCTCCAGCCTCAATGAAGACGACTACACAAAGTACTCCCGCGACTTCAGTCCCGAGATGAGGCAGGAGCTCGATGAGGCCTCGTTCGAGCAGAGCCGCGAGTTCGTCATATCCCGGATCGGGCTCTACGTGTCGAAGAGTGATCCCGTCGTCACGGGGACCAGGGACTTCGTCGCCGCAATCTACAAGGCCGAGTTTGAGCAGGAGAGCGGGGTGGATGTCCGGTTCGTCTTCAAGAAGGACGATGCGTCACACCAGCTCCAGGGACTCTGGTTCGACTCTCCGAAGCTGCGTAGCTGAGAAAACCCCTCCGATGAGGGCGGCGGGAACCGTAACCCCCGGCACCCA
>JAAZOW010000312.1 GCA_012797575.1 Methanomicrobiales archaeon
GCCCGGATGACGGTCACCGAGGATACCGATATCGTTGAGGCCGTCTGCTACCTCACAGAGAATGATCGGTTCTCGTTTCCAGCCGTCCATTGGCAGATGGATGCGAACTTCTGGAACGACTATCACATACGCAACTTCGCTACGTGGGTGACGGAGAGCTACAATCCCGGGATCAGATCGCTCGTCGAACTCTGGGTCGAGGAGATGCGGGAGGGTGGCCGGGTGCTCCGGTGGTACCCCTTCATGGACCCGATGCAGGATATGCTCCTCAGCCGGCCGAGCATGCTCCGGTGCGGGTGCGGCCACGCAAACTACAGTATCATGACCGACGGACACATCGCCCCCTGCCCCATCATGGTCGGGATGAAGGACTACTACGTCGGGCATATCAGGACCGCCGACCCGCTCCAGCTCCCGGTGACGACCGTGGGGAGCCCCTGCACGGAGTGCGACCTCTTCGGTTTCTGCGGTGGCCGGTGCCTCTATTCAAACATCATCCGACCCTGGCCAGAGAGGGGGCAAAGGATCGTCTGTAAAACAGTCGAAAATCTCTACCAAGCGCTCAAGGCAGCCCTCCCTGAAGTCAGGCTCCTCATCCAGAAGGGGGTAGTCCGGATGGAAGACTTTGACCACCGGAAGTACAACAGCTGCGAGATCATACCCTGAGAAGATGGATCGGGGCTTATTCAGCCCTGATGCTTGAGAGAAGATCCCGAGCGCCCTCTATCGTGGCACGCGCGGCCTTTGCCTCCCCGCCGAGGTGCTCTGCCCGATCGATCGGTGCCCCGGGCCTCCGGACATCCCGCGATATCGAGGAGCTCGATCGCCTCCTCTCGATCTTCGATGATCGCCTTTCTCAACACCCCTGACCACCTCAGCGAGCACCCCGGCAAACGTGGTTCGTTCCTCTACTCTATCTTCTGACGAGTAAGGATCCGATATCGTGGGAAAGAAGCCTTCTCAAACCCATGCCCTCATGAAAGGAGGCATGAAGACCGTCTGTCAGGGAAGGGCAACGTTCATCCAATCAGAGGGGAACATACTCCCGGAGAGATATATGGCGGCGATCGGGCTCATCCTCTGCAGGATCGGGATCCACCGGTGGGGTCGGAAGCGAGGCTACAATGAGTACTCATCAAACGTCATCGAGTGGGAGCAGCAGTGCGGGCGATGCGGCAAGAAGAGACGGTGGATCGAGGCGAAGCAGAGCCGTCGAAGGTAACGGCCGCGGTCAGCGGGGCGCCGGGAGGTCCGGTACATGCACCCCCAACCACGCTCGACCCGCACAAACTTGCGCGTGCGCGCACCCTTGGGGTGGAGATGAGACCTCCCCCACGGAACGACTAAAAAAAGGAACGGATGGTTACTACGGGCCTGGAGGGATTCGAACCCCCGACATCCGGGTTAGAAGCCCGGCGCTATATCCTGGCTAAGCCACAGACCCTGGAATATACCATACATCTTGGTGGCCCTGGAACATTAACTTGTGGGACCGGCACCACCCAAAAAAAGAGAACCCCTCAGCCGGCGCGGTAACACGCCGACCGGATAACCTCGACCAGGGTCGGATCTCCCCAGCTGTGCCCTTTCACGTCGCGCGTGATGGTCGTGCCCCGGAACTGGACCTTGATCCGCGCTGACATACGCTCCCGTTCCTCGAAGAAGGTGGGGTTGACGAACTCGACGATCCGCTTCATGCTGATATTAAGTGCAAGGAGATCGACCATGATCCCGGGATCTCCAGGTGAAAGGTCTTCCTGGCTGACCGACGTCAGAAAGACGCATTCCCCCGGGGTGGTCCCGGTCAACGTGATGATATTGTGGGCACTGCTCAGCTCCAGGGTCTTGGCTTTACCCATCTTAAGCTCTGCAATGACTAATGGTGATATCCCGGTTAACGCTGCATATCTCATCGATCATTCACCCGTACATTGGAAGTTGCTCACGGCGAGGTGCTGCCTCGGTCTTCTGCACCTGCTCAGCGATCTGGGCCATCGCCGCCTCGATCTCCACCGCCTGCTCAAGCAGCGGATTGATATCTAAGTTGAGATTGTAGATCTTGTTCAGGACTTCAATGGTCGCAGCGGAAGATCGTGGATCAGGGGTATTCACCGTCTCGCCGAGGAGCCCGATCCCCGGGATGTCTCGCGTCTTGCATTCCGTGAGGATGCTTGCTGCGA
>JAAZOW010000244.1 GCA_012797575.1 Methanomicrobiales archaeon
TTCACCGAAACTCCTCGATCCTCCAGCCCAGGTAGTCCTTGATGACCGTATACGCAAGTTCCGGAGGGATCGCGCCCCGTTCGGTGATGATCAGGTCGATGTACTCCGCGGGCGTCACATCGAAGGCGGGGTTTCGGATCCGCACAAACGGCAGCCGCGCGGCCTCCTCGTCAGGCAACACCTCGGCTGGATCCCGCTCCTCGATCTCGATCTTCTCTCCGAGGATCGTCCGGGGCGCAAACTTATAGGTCTCCGCCGCGACGATGACATTCTTCCGCGCCTCATCTGCAGCGTGTGCGATCTGGGCCGTCCCGATCTTGTTTACAACCGCACCGTTCACAGCGATGGCATCAGCACCGACGATGACGAGATCGATATCATTTATGAAGTAGCGGACCGCCGAGTCGATGATATAGTTTGTGCGGATGCCGGCATCATTTAAGGTCTTGATCGTGATGAGACCCTGGCCCCGTGGCCGCACCTCGGTTGCGTAGACCTCGATCTCCTTCCCCTGCCGGTGCGCCTCGAGTATGCATCCGAGCGCCGCCTCGGAGTTACAGTGGGTCAGGAGGACATCGCCGTCAGATATATGCCGCGCACCGATCTCCGCTATCCACCCCAGTGCATGCTCCGAGTGGTCGACGAACTCAGCCGCCCGCTCGAAGATCGCCTCCCGGGCCTCCACCACAGATTCAGAAGAATCCAGAACGCGCATAACATACCTGACGGCATTTGGGAGTGAGACGGCGGTCGGGCGGGTAGAGATGAGCGTCGCAGCCGCCCCCTGCATCTCCCGTCTGAAGGTTTCAAGGTCGGACACATCGAGATTGCGTGCGAAGTCAGCCAGCGCCTTCACCGCCGCCCGGGCGATCCTGCCGGCACCCCGGATCTCCATCTTCTTTATACTTTCTGCCGTCTCAATAAGTACCATAGATCTCCATTGAAGAGACAACCAGAGACTACATAGATTTATTGAAGTGAAAACAAATGTCAGTTGCCGTTGTTTTTGATAGCGCGGGTACATTGCTCAGGACATACCGTGTAGCACGCGATCTCCTCCGTAGCGAGATGCTGGTCGAAGTCGAGACGATACCCCTCACTTTCGCGGCTGAAGGCAGGGTCCTCGTCCTTCTCAACCTCAATTCCCAGGATATCGTCACGGCGCCGGAGACCCAGCTCCTCTCTAACTACCTTCTGGAACAATCGATCGAGTTCGGAGTCTCCTGCTCCCGGCGGGTCATCCCCGCTGACGATGTCGCAGCGATCCTCTACACCGACCGACAGGCCCGCATCAGCGATATGCAAGCCTGTATCAGGCAGGTCTGGAGCTGCTGCAAACAACAGGAATCGATCATCGCCATGAACAGCGGCGTGATCCTGAACGTGGATATACCCGGGGTTGAGTTCACGGTGACGACCGGAGGGAGGCCATTTAGGGGTGCGCGGGATACCATCAGCGAGCTGCACCGGATGGGCGTCCCCACATACATAGCGTCAGGGGATCGTGTCACGAAACTCGAGCGGATGGGCGACTACCTGGGCATACCCAGGGAACGCATATATGGGGTTGCCACGCCCTCAATGAAGGCACAGATCGTGGAAGAACTCCAGGAACACTACTACAAAGTCGTTATGGTAGGGGATGCCATCAACGACTTGAAAGCTTTCCAGAAGGCAGATCTGGCAATCCTCACCGAACAACAGTCGGATTCAAAGCCAGATATCCTCTATGCAAACACCGATCTCGTGATCCGGGATGTCAGTGAGGTGCCCGGTATCGTGGCGGAACTCCTCAAGGATACCCGGGCGGTCAGGAAAAAGTGCAACAATATAAACCCTAATATGATACCACGAGAAGATTAGTTTAACGAGGAGCTCAAGATGACCCCACTCATTACGGTGAAGGACCTCTGCATGGAGTTCAATGGAAACATTGCGCTCAACAACATAAATTTCGAGATAGCAGAGGGAGAGATAGTCGGCATTATCGGGAGAAGCGGGGCCGGCAAGACCGTTCTTATGCACCTCCTGCGGGGCGTAGATCAACCCCCGACACGAGGCTCGATAATCTACCACATCGCCGCCTGCGATACATGTGATTACGTCTGTGTCCCGAGTAAGGCAGGAGAGCCATGCCCCTTCTGCGACGGGACCCTCAAACCAGAGGATGTTAATTTCTGGGAAGAGGAGGGCGCACCGATGAAACGGCGGATCATGCGACGGACCGCCATCATGTTCCAGCGGACGTTTGCCCTCTACGGCGATGACCGGGTGATTGAGAACGTCCTGCGGGCGCTCGACGATATCGGGTACCCGAGCGAGAAGGCGATCGGCAGGGCCGCCGACCTCATCGATCAGGTCAGGCTCTCCCACCGGATGATGCATATCGCCCGGGACCTCTCCGGGGGCGAGAAGCAGCGGGTGGTGCTCGCCCGGCAGCTTGCCAAGGACCCGTTCATGCTCTTTGCAGACGAGCCTACAGGCACCCTCGACCCTGAGACCGCCACACTCGTCCACAAGATGCTCACCGAGAGTGCACATATAAACGACATGGCGATGGTAGTCACGTCCCACTTCTCAAACGTCGTCGAAGATGTCGCTGACCGCGCCATCCTTCTCGAGGACGGAGAAATTCTGGCTATCGGAGAACCTGATGAAGTTATCAGCAGGTTCATGCAGGACTACAGTGACTCCGGGCAGTACCAGACAGCGGAAGTCGGCGATAGGCTTGTTATTGCAAGGGATGTGGTCAAGCGCTACCTCTCGGTCGACCGGGGCGTGGTCAAAGCCGTCAATGGCGTCTCTTTTGACGTAAGCGAACAGGAGATCTTCGGGATCATCGGCAAGAGCGGGGCCGGCAAGACCACGCTCTCCCGGATAGTATCAGGGATCCTCGAGCCCACCAGTGGTGAGATGAACGTCAGGATCGGAGAGAGCTGGATCGATATGACAAAGCCCGGCATCGAACACCGGGGGCGCGCGAAGAGCTACATCGGCCTCCTCCACCAGGAGTACGACCTCTATCCGCACCGGACGGTCCTCGATAATCTCACCGATGCCATCGGCTTAGAGTTCCCGAAGGAACTGGCGATGCGAAAGGCGATCATCACCCTTGGGATGGCCGGCTTTACGCCCGAGAAGAGCCAGGAGATTCTGGATCGCTACCCCGACCAGCTCTCCGAGGGGGAGAAGCACCGGGTGGCGCTCGCCCAGGTTCTCATCCGCGAACCCCTGCTTGTGGTCCTTGATGAGCCGACCGGCACGATGGACCCGATCACAAAGGTCGATGTGAAGCACTCGATCCTCACCGCACGCGAGGAGATGGACGAGACGTTCATCGTCGTATCGCACGATATGGACTTTGTCAAGGATATCTGTGACCGGGTAGCCCTCATGCGCGGCGGAAAGATAATCCGGATGGGACCGACCGAGGAGGTGCTCGCTCACCTCACCGAGGACGAACGAAAGGTGATGGGGACAGGCGTCCCTGAGGTGTGAATGATAGAGGTTCATCTGGACGGAAAACAGCTTCAGATCCCAGAGGGGTCCCGGCTCTCCGATCTCCTCCCCGACCGAGATCCAGGGTGCAGTGTCGCCGTCATCAAGCCGGTGCTCGAGGAGGAGACAGAATCGCAGGAGGTCAGGCTCGCCACCTCAGTTGGTGATATAATCATCGAGGTAGCAGATCCAGGACTGGTTCCCCGGCTCCTCCGTCCCGATATTGCTGAGGAGCTCCGACTGCACTGGCAGGACCGCTACGCCGCAGCCTTTGGACCGTTTGAGTCCAGAATGCGGCCGGCACGAAAACCGGGCCGCTACGAGCGGGGCGACGTCATCCTCGGATGCGGCGGCTACGACCCAGCCAGGTCCTACCTGATATTCTCACGTATGCGACACACCGCTGATCACGGAGCAGCAGCGGACGGCGGCGTCATCGGCAGGGTCGTCACCGGCAGAGGGTTGCTGGATCGCATCGGGCCCGACGACCGGATCACCGCCGTCGAGCGGATACTCCGGCGGGCCGACCGGTCGCACGTGGTCGTCACCCGGGATGGGAACACCCCGCTTGAGGACGGTATGCAGATCGTCTCCTATGTGGAGGTCGGGGTGGAGGGGCTGGAGGACGACGGCATCGACACCCGGGCCGCTCGGAGCGTCGAGCACTTCCTCTTATCCGTGAAGGAGGGGCGGTTCAAGGTAGATCGATCGAGCAGCACCCACGTCGTCGATACGCATCTGGTCCCGACAAAAGTCCCGATGGAGCTCTCAGGCCCCCGGCTCGAGGGAGCCGTCACGGTCAGGACCGCCGGCAAATCCGGGGGAGCGGTCTATATCTACACGCAGGGCGTATCAGCAAGCCTCGCGCATACCGTCGTCGGACAGGTGACCCACGGCATCGAGCTCATGCGGTTTGCCGCAGAAGACGATCTCCTCGCCATCAGGGCCGAACCAGAGAGGATCGACCTGATCGGGCTTTCCCTTGCCGAGGCGGAGGCAGTCACCGCCCGGAGGGAGATCTCCCTCACCGCAGATGAAGCCGGCGGTGACCGGGTGGTAGTAAGCCAGACCCCGGCGACGACGCTCGAGGTGCTCGCCGGGGGCGCGGTTCAGATCGCAACGGAGTCACCCGATAACGTCATCAACATCACCCTGGATGAGGCGGCGGCGCCCCGGTCGGTCACGATCTTCCGTGAAGCGACCGGACTCAAACACCACGACGTCGGGAGGATGCCGCTCGTCTTCAGGTTCGAGGATGTCTCCCTCTTCAAACCGAAGATCGCCAGAGGCGTCGGGATCATCCCGGAGAATGTCCCCACCGGCGAGGTCCCGGCGTTCACCCTCGCGATCACCAACGACTCCCGGCGGGGTGCCGGCATGGTCGGCGTCCGGGCCACACCGAATGCTGAATTCGGTCCGACGTCTGAACCGCTCACGGGCACGAACATCATCGGGAAGGTGCTCGACGCGGAAAAACTCGATCAGATGCGAGAAGGGGCGACGATATACGTGAGGGAGGTAAAGTGAAGGCTGAATATGCACCGGACTACATCGGCACGGTGACAAAGTACGTCTTTGTCGAGTCTCCGCACATGACTCCGGGCGAGCTCGTGCTCAGGGCATACGAGATCTCTGAAGGGGTTTTGATCAAGGAGACGTGCTTCGGGCTTCAGGTGACGGGCACCTCTGAGGCGGTCGATCGCCTCATCTCCGAGATCCGCACGTTCGACCCCAACCACATATTCGTCAAAGACCGCGGATTCCCGCCAGGAGATCCCAGGCGGTGCCGGGCAAACCTCGGCGGGGCGCGGCCGGGTTACCTCGGCCACGAGCGGGAGTTCCGACTCCTCCACTATATCACCCACGGCCTTGAAGCTCTGGAGCGCGGGAAGGGGGTGCCGGAGATGGTGCCAGCGCGCGAGAAGAAACCCAGACTGGATATACAACGATTACAAGAACTTATTGACGAGGAGTCCTGAATTCAATGGCAAAGGTATTTATCTATCCTGCAACGAGCCTCATCCTCTCTGATCTTGTGGCCAGATTCGGCCATAAGCCGCTCGGTGCAGCCCTCGGTATCAGGGAGCGGATACAGACTGCCGGGATCGACTCCCCACCCCTGCAGATCACGCCGGAAGAGCCGAAACGCGGCCTGAAGTACGCAGCCGTCGAGGTACCATCCGGTGTCCGGGGGCGGATGGCGATCTATGGTCCCCTTATAGAAGAGGCCGAGGCCGCGGTCATCGTCACCGACGCTGACCTTGCGTTTGGGTGCATGGGGTGCGCTCGCACCGATGAGCTGATCCTCTTCTCCCTGCGCCAGAGCGATATTCCGATCCTGGAGCTGAACTATCCTGCAAATGAGGAGGAAGGCGTACAGTTCGTTGCCGCCATCAAGAAGTTCCTCGCCGGCCTCCCGAACGGAGATGAAGCATGAGCCGGAAGGTGCGGATCGCCCAGCTCTCCTGTGGACCTGAATACAGCGGCGTCCAGAAAGAGATATACGATGCCGCCGGAGCGGTGGGTGCAGAGATCTTCTTCCCCGACATAGCGCTCGCCGACGTCGAACGAGCGGTCGAGGAGTTTGGCCTGGACGTCCGGAGCGCTGACCTGAAACTGATGATCGCCCGAGGCCTGGCCCTTGTGGATGGGAAGATTGATGCGGATGGGGTCTTCATCGGCACCTGTTTCCGGTGCGCTGAGGCAGCGATCGTCAGGAACGAACTCAGGCGGTACATCCCCGAGCACTCAAGGCTCCCGGTGGTGAGCTACTCATTCACCGAGCGGACGACCGCGGGCACCCTTCTCACGCGGATGGAGGCCCTGACCACCATCGCCAGGCGGAGAGCGCTCCTCGCTCGTGAAGAGCAGACCGGGATCACGATGGGTGTCGATTCAGGCTCGAGCACCACGAAGGCTGTCGTGATGAGGGATGACGAGATCGTCGGCACCGGATGGCACCCGACGACCGAGGTGCTCAAGAGCTCCGATAGCGCGGTCGCGGATGCACTCGATATGGCAGGCCTCACCCGCGAAGATATCCAGGCCATCGGCACCACGGGGTACGGACGGTTCCTGGTCGGCAAACACCTCGGGGCAGATCTGATCCAGGAGGAGCTGACGGTGAACTCGAAGGGCGCCGTCTACCTCGCCGACCACCAGCGGGGCGCCTCGACCGTCATCGATATAGGTGGTATGGACAACAAGGCGATCAGCGTCATCGACGGTATACCGGGAACCTTCACGATGGGCGGTATATGCGCCGGTGCAAGCGGCCGGTTCCTGGAGATGACCGCAAAACGTCTCGGCGTGGACATCACCGAACTCGGTCCGCTCGCCATGAAGGGCGTAGGGGAGAACGTCCCGATGAACAGTTACTGTATCGTCTTTGGAACCCAGAGCCTGGTAAACGCCCTCGCCGCAGGGAGCTCGCGAGAGGATGTGGCAGCCGCAGCCTGTCACAGCGTTGCCGAACAGGTCTTTGAGCAGCAGCTGCAGGAGATCGACATCAAAGAACCGGTGATCATGGTCGGCGGCACCTCGCTGATCGAAGGGCTGGTCTATGCGATGGGCCAGCTCCTGCAGACCGAGGTCATCGTCCCGCCCCACTCGCAGTATATCGGTGCGGTCGGGTCTGCCCTGCTTGCATCTGGATTTATCAAAGGAGAGTAGATGCCCTCACTGAAACAACTCGTGGTCGAATCGCCCGAAGAGGTCGGGAGAAGGGCTTATGAGCGGATAGCAGCCGACGTGCTCCAGGATCTCGATCTGGTCAAGGTGATCGAACACCTGTATATCTACGTCGACCCGAAGGTGCCGATATTTATCGCTGCAGGGAAGCTGCGCCATATGCCGCGCGCTATCCGGGTCGGTGACTTTGCGAACGTCAACATCGGCGAGAAGATGATCGTTCTTGATATCGCCGACGAGACCTACCTTGCACCGATGCTCCAGAAACTCTGGGCCCGCTATGGGAAGGAGAATGTCGACCAACCCGACCGGTTCACCGTCGTCCTCCCGGTGGGGGTAGCGGGGGAGGAGGAGCTCGAGCTGATGATGGTGGCCGACCCGAGTGAGACGCTCCACATGGATGTCATATACGCGCTCCAGTACCTTGCTCCCGAGGGGTTCAAAGTCCGCCGCCAGTACATTAAAGATGAAAGATTTTACTATGTGGCAAGCGAGGATACCCTCCCGGGTGATATCGTGGAGACGATGGTCGCGCCAATATTTGAGAGGATGGGGATGACGCTATGACGACGCTGGTGCCGGTGACCTACAAGGGAGGGATCTACCGCCACGACGAGGTCATGGATCTGATCGATGACCTTGGAGGGTATGTCGTGCAGAAACACGTCATGGCCCAGGATGTCGTGCTCCAGTCGTTCGTGCCGCGGGATGATATCGACCTTATACGGAAGGTTGCAAGACCGCTTGGCGGGGAGGTGATAGAGGCACCCCTCGTCGGGACCGAGATCGCGGTGGTGAGCCCGAGCCTGGAGATCCACCATCTCCCGCACTCAGCCTGCGACGTCGCCGAGTACCTCAGGCGGGCTGGTGCGAAGACCAACATGATCGGACTTGCGCGCGGGTTTGGGAAGCGGATCGCGAACCTCAACGACGAGGAACGGGATATCATCAACGAACACGACCTGGCGGTCTACATCCTCGGGAACTTCGAAGAATGCATCGAGAAGAAATTTCCAGCGCTCAGGCGGGGGATCCATGTGCCGATAGTGTTGACCGGGGCACCTGATCGAGAGACACTGGAGAGGATCATCGATCCACCGGTTGAGGGGTACGTCGGGGGTGCCGGCCGAATCATGCACCGGTTCAAACGCCCCGAAGAGCTCGCGAAACTCGATGAGCTGGTGGAGGAGGTCTCCCGCACCCTGGACGCCCGTCGGGATGACCTTGCGCGTGACCCGCTCTCCATCTTCCCGCCCCGACTCATGGCGATCCTCGAGGAACAGATATACGAGATCACATTGCTGACGCATCCGACGCCGGCTACCGCTCAGATGGAGGGGTTGCGGGTGAAACTCCCCTACGACCTCTATGCCGATGACCTGCGGGCGCTTGAAATCGCTGATGGTATCGCGCTCGGGGATATCGCCGACATCCTGCCATCGAGGATGCGCAATTACATATTGATACGAATTAAACCCTTTTCTGAGACCGGTATACTGGTGTAGCGATGGATTTCGAGAAGATGGCCGCGAGGGTTGCGGAAAGAGGATCAGAAGCGATTGCAAAAGAGCTCCTCAAGGAGATAGAGAACGAGTACGGCAGGGTTCCCCTGATCTTTAAACGGATGTCGGAGAGGCCTGAGATCCTTATCTCACACCTCCTCTACAAGGGTGCCGTGGTAGAGACCAGCCAGCTTGAGCCAAAGATGATCGAGCTGATCAGCCTTGCGGTGGGCGCTGCGCTCAAGTGCAGTCATTGTGTTGAGTACCACATGCAGGCGGCGATCGCAAAGGGCGCGACCCGGGCTGAGATCCTGGAGGTGATCCTGATCGCGGGATTGCTCGCGAACGCCGCGGTCCTCGCAGATGCCTATCGCGTGGTGAACGGGCCGACCCCCCCCTCCTGCCCCTCCTGCGACATCAATAGCACTGGCCTGGGCAAGGACCTATTCTGATGAGTGATCGATCCCTGGTATGTGCGGCATCGTCGGGCAGCTCGTCCTGAGAGGGGGTGAGGCGGATGCGGCCCTCATCAAGACCATGGTGGAGCGGCTCCGTCACCGAGGGCCTGACGGCGAGGGGATCTACCTCTCCGGCCCCATCGGGCTGGCCCATCGTCGCCTTGCAGTAGCCACTGACCTCTCCGGAGAAGGCCGGCAGCCGATGGCAAACGAGGAAGGGGCGCTCTGGATCGACTTTGACGGCGAGATCTACAACCGCCCCGAACTCCGCGAAGACCTCCAGGCTCTCGGCCACCGATTCATCACCGCAACCGATGCCGAAGTGGTTCTGCACGCCTACGAGGAATGGGGACGGGATTGCCTGCACCGGTTCAACGGGGTGTGGGCGTTTGCCATCTGGGATGAACGCCGTCACGAGCTCTTCTGCGCCCGGGACCGCCTGGGCGTAAAACCGTTCTACTACACTTTTGTCGGAGGATCGTTCCTCTTCGCATCGGAGATCAAGGCACTGCTCGTGCACCCTGCGGTCGGCCGACGGCCAAATGACCGGATGCTCGCAGCGTTCCTTGCATGGGGGGTTGCGGACCATACCGGAGAGACGATGTACGACGGAATTTTTCAGCTCCCGCCCGCCCACCGGCTCACCGTCACAGAGAGAGGTGCCCCTGAGCCGGAACGCTACTGGGATCTTGCAGTGAACTCCGCCCTCGGGAGGGCCGACGACGATACCGCCGCCCGCGAACTCAAAGATATCCTTGCCGATGCAGTCAGGCTCAGACTCAGAGACAGAGTCCCGGTCGGAACCTGTCTCTCGGGGGGGATCGACTCCTCGACGATCGCCGCCCTGGCAAACGATCTCCTGCGGGCGGAGGGAATCCGACAGAAGACCTTCTCAGTCTGCTTCGACGATCCCCGGTTCGACGAGAGTGAGCATATCGATACGGTGGTTGCGGCGACCGGAGCCGTAAACCGCCGGGTGACTCCCGATGCAGAGGAACTCTGGGAGGATATCGGGCGGCTTCTCTACATGCAGGATGAGCCGTTTGCATCGCTCTCGATATACGCTCAGTACTGTGTGATGCGCCTTGCAAGCAACGAGGTGAAGGCGGTCCTCGATGGACAGGGAGCCGATGAGCAGCTCGGCGGGTATATCGCCTACCAGATGCCGTACATCAAGGGGCTCTTGCGACGGGGCCGGATCCTTCCGGCGCTCCGAGAGGCTGCCGGGGGTGTACGACACCACCGTTCATTCTTCTCATGGGCGATCCGCCAGGCGCTTGTCCGATCGGAACGGAGGGGACTCCTCCTGGGGGATGTGCCTGAGGTCCTCAGGTATGCGGGATCACTTGATGAGGTGCTCGCACGAGAGATCACGGCCACAAACCTCCCCCTCCTGCTACACTGGGGGGACCGGAACTCAATGGCATTCTCGGTCGAGGTCAGGGTCCCGTTCCTCGATCACAGACTCGCCGAGTACATCGCAGCACTTCCGCTCGACCAGAAGATCCGGGGCGGGGTCACGAAGTATGTTCTGCGTCGGGCAATCCGGGGGCTGGTTCCGGATACCATCCGGTGCAGGATGGACAAGATGGGCTTTGTCACGCCCGAGGAGGCCTGGATGAACGATGAACTTGCGCCCCATATCCTCGACCTCTTCTCTGCACCCGAGTTCGCCCGACGACCCTACTGGAACGCGGAACAGGTGCTCCAAAAATACCAGGAGTTCCTCGGTGGGAGGAGTGAGTACTCCACCGAGTTCTGGCGGATCGCCTGTACCGAGATCTGGCTGAGGCAGTTTGGCGATGAGAGGGCGTAAGCACCCCCGATAGGGGGCAGGCTTGCTAGTATAGATGAAGAGCGATCACGACTTCTCTGCATCCTCCCTGGCAAGAGAGACTCTGACCGGCACCCTACCCTCAAGTGAATCTACGACCGGAGAGCGCCGATAGCCACGGTTCACGATATCTTCAAGCCTTTCACGGGGGGCATCCGCATCCATCCAGACGGTCACCCGGACCTCCTCAAACCCCGGTCGACGATCGCCAGAAACCTCAAAGAATCTCCTGAGGTCGAGATCGCCTTCGACATCGATATCGATAGAGTAGACCTCGACCTCATCTTCAGCCGCGCTATAGGCGATGGAGATCGTGATGCAGGCGGCGAGTGCCGAGAGCACCAGTTCCATCGGACTTGGACCCCGGTTTGTCCCGCCCATAGCGCCTGGTTCGTCGGCAGCGATGGCAAAGTTCCGGACGATCGTGGTGGAGTGCGCACCGCCGTTCCAGCTGGTGACGCCAGAGAGGATCCTTCTGCCCTCCGCCGGATCTCGCTGCATCGCCCGTATACAGGCGTTCACCGCCTCCATATCAACTCCGTTTCGCATCATCTTCGAAAGACCCCTTACAAGAATGCACGCCCACCATCAGACAACCGGTTCCGGCAGCTTGCGCGCTGACCGTATGAGCTGCAACATCTCACCGACATCGGTCGTCGGTATGTCGCAGGCGTAGTTGGTGCAGACGTACGCCGTCGCCCGCCCCTCGACCATCACAACATCCCGGGTGAACCCGGCAACCTCGGTAATCTCCGGTTCATCCTCATCGGATGGGCGGAAGAGAAGGACAGCGTTCGGCACGTGGTGTGACCATATGGCCCGGATCATCGCCTGGGTATCCTCCGCACCTCGGGCACCGGTGACGATCACCTCGACGTTTGGCCCCAGCATGAACCCAAGGCCAACGAGGAAGTACGAAGAGGTGATGGGAGAACTCAGGATGGTTCCAGCAAAGACCTGCTGTATCCGGTTTGCCATCTCCTCGAACTCAAGGTTTGCCGTCATCCGGCCGAGGAGGAAGAGGGTGTACATGGCCACACTGTTGCCAGAAGGGGTTGCTCTATCAAAGATCGGCTTCTGTCTGACGATGGTGTCCATGTCATCGGGCGTGAAGAAGAAACCGCCCTGATCGCGATCCCAATAGTGGGTGACCATATCCCGGGCGAGTTCGACGGCAGCCCGGAGGTAGCCGGGGGAGAGGGACGCCTCATAGACCTCGATGAGTGCCCAGATCATGAACGCGTAGTCATCAAGCGTCGCCGGGAGGCTGGCCTCACCATCCCGGTACCGGTGGAGGAGCCGCCCATCAGATCCGCGCAGGCGGGTGAGAACGAACGCGGCTGCCTTCTCCGCCGCCGCCAGGTACTCAGGGTCGTCGAACGCCCGGGCTGCCGCTGCCAGGGCGGCGATCATAAGCCCGTTCCAGTCGGTGAGGATCTTATCGTCCTTTGCCGGGCGAGCTCGCTCCTCCCGCGCGGCAAAAAGTTTCTGCCGGGAACCTTCCACGAACTGGGCCAGATCTTCCTCTGATATAGAAAACTCATGCGCCCAGAATGCCATCGAGCGCCGTAAGCGGAGAATGTTCTGGCCTGTCCTCTTCCTCCCGGGTTGTTCAAAGTGATTCCCCGGTTCGGTAACGCCGAAGATCCGGGATATGCGCTCTCCATCCTCCTCCCCGAGCACCTGGAGGATCTCAGCCTTCGTCCAGAGATAGAACTTCCCCTCTCCACCCTCGCTGTCGGCATCTTCCGCCGAGTAAAAGCCACCGTCAGGGTCGGTCATACCTCGCAGGACATACGCTATAATCTCCCGAGCAGTCTTCGCAAACTCCTCCCGGCCGGTCGCAAGGTAGGCTTCTGTGTACGCCACGGTGAGGAGCGCCTGGTCGTAGAGCATCTTCTCGAAGTGTGGGGTGAGCCACGCCGCATCTGTTGCATAACGGTGGAATCCCCAACCGACATGATCAAATATCCCCCCCTGTCGCATGGCATGCAGGGTCTCCTCGACCATCGTGTACGCCGGGCCCTTTCCGGTCCGGTTCCCATATCGGAGCAGGAATAGGAGCTTATGCGGGGCCGGGAA
>JAAZOW010000262.1 GCA_012797575.1 Methanomicrobiales archaeon
CCCGGGCGCCTTCCCGCCCACGATGATCTCTCCCTCATCTCGCTCCCGGGCAGCGTCCACCTGGCGCACCAGTCGATCAAGCCCGGACCGGTTGTTCAGCGGACCCATATTGACGCCGCGTTCCATGCCGTTACCAACCACGATCTCCCCGACCCTCGCCCTGAGAAACCCTAGAAACTCATCCGCGATCGACTCATAGAGGTAAAGTCTCTTCACCGCCGTACAGGTCTGACCGCAGTTGTAGAACCGCCCCTTGATGACGCCTTCGACTGCCATCGGGATATCGGCATCATCACACACGATCATGGGATCGCTCCCCCCGAGCTCCAGCGTAAGCCGCTTCAGAGTTGGGGCAGCATCCAGCGCGACCTGCTTACCGGTCCCGCCCTCACCGGTGAACGAGACCTTCCTGATCGCTGGGTTCCTCGCGATCTCCCGGCCGACCGTCTCCCCCGGCCCGGTGACGACGTTGAGGACGCCCGGTGGGAGGCCGACACCCTCGAGGATCTCCGCAAGCCTTCCACAGGTCAGTGGGGCGGTCCGGGCAGGTTTTAGGATCATGGTGTTCCCCGCCACCAGAGCCGGCCCGATCTTCCAACCCATGATGATCGCCGGCATGTTCCAGGGGATGATCGCACCACATATGCCGATCGGGCGCCTCTGGACAAGGAAATGGCCATGGCTCTGGAGAACCATGGACTCCCCCCGCTCTCCCGCGGAGAGGGCATAGTAGTACTCGAGGATGTTTGCAAACCCATTGACCTCATCAACCGCCTCCCGGATGGGTTTCCCCTGCTCAGTGGTCAGGAGCGCCCCGAGTTCCGCATTCCTGCGGCGCACCTCTTCTGCAGCGAAGAAGAGGATCTTCCCCCTCTCCCTCGGGCTTCGGGAAGACCAATCCGCGAACGCCTCATCTGCTGCCTCCACTGCGCTTTGAACATCGTCCTCACCGCCGAGAGGCGCCTCCTCGACCACATCTCCTGTGGCGGGGTTGTGCACCGCAAACGTCTTTCCCGAGGCAGAGTCACACCACTCGCCGTTGATCAAGACCTTCATACGATCATCGTATGAGGGGGAGGGGTAATATGCGCTACGGGTCACCCATGATACCTGCACCAGCACCCGCTGACGGCAAGCACCATCATACCCGCCATCCCGGCAAGCAGGATAAAAGCGCTCAGAAAACTAAACATCCCTGCAACAAGCCCGGCAAAGGCGGCGAGGAACGTGAACCCGGCGTAGGTCGCGGTGTTGAAGAGCCCGGCCATCGCACCCTGCTGGATCCTCGTCTCCGCGAGGAACGCAAGTGTTGCGGCGATGATCACGCCCGCAAGGCCGCCTATGACCGGAAGGGCGTAGGGCGTGAAATAACTCGACAGAACCGCTCCTACCATGAGAACAGACGAGATCTGGATGGTTGGAACCGGTCGGAGAGAGATCCGGGGTGCGATGAGCACCGTGGCGACTGTCGCGATATTGATCGTTGCAAGCTGGAGAGCCAACAGTGACGGATCGCCTCCCGTATACCCCGGGTAGATGGCCGCTATCGCCCCGGTCATGCCTATGAGGATGGCTGCTGCAACAAACAGGCGGAAGTAGTCCCGGACAATCGTCAGGAGATCGGCCTCCATGAACCCCTCATGCTTGCTCTCCCGGATTGTGACGCTCATAGCGAGTGCAGGGACGGTGAGAGCCGTGAAGAGAGCGATCCCAGCAAGATGGTTCCCGGTCGCCACAGCGAGCCACCCGGTGGCCAGGAGCCCGGCGACCAAGCCGAGGTTCTGGGCCGCCATAACATAGCCGCTGATCCATGCGGAGGGGTGCGAGTTTGCCCACGCAAGTGCCGCAGAGAAGGCGAGTCCGGCCCCGAGCCCCTCGATACCGCGGAAGACGAGGAGTGGCAGGCCGAATGGATAGAGCAGGATGAGAACCCCGCTTGCAAGGGTCAGAAGAAGTCCGGCATGGATGAGCGGCACGCGACCGATTCTATCGCTTGCCATCCCTGCCGGCAGAACCATGACAAAGACACCAAAAAAGTATGCAGCGTAGACTGCCCCCTGCATCGCTGAGCCTTCAGCAAAGTCGGGGAGCACCGGGACGACAGCATTCGAGAGCGCCATCACCACGAATATCCCGATGAGAATAGGTAGACTACGCGTCATCTCTGATTGAACTACCAACTGCATCCAACACTTCACGCCCAGCACGGTCCCTCTCGCTGGGCGAAGAGTTTTGGTGCTCGAGTACCCCCTTCCGATTGGAGTCTCTTGCACCCTCCGCGTGCAGCCGGCGATCGAGGCTCCCACCCGCCGCGAGGCAAGATAAGACGTTTCACTAGATCATGCGATAGGTCTCGAGGTTCATGGGAGAGTGGGTCTCAATACGATACCGCTTATATACGGAACTTGCAAGATCGATGGTCTTGTTCTCGTCACCGTGGATGGTGAAGATCTTCTCGGGTCGCGGCTGGAGATGGGCGACGTAGTTCATCAGCTGCTTCCGGTCCGAATGGCCGGAGAACCCATCGATGGTCGTGACATTGAGATTGATGACGATCGTCTCACGCCATCCAAGCGGAATCTCACGCCATCCCTTCTGGATACGCCGCCCAAGCGTCCCATCCGCCTGGTAACCGACGAAGATGAGCATGTTGCGCTCATCAGGGCCAAGAGCTTTGAGATACTCCATCACCGGCCCGCCGCTCAGCATACCGCTCGTGGTTATGATAACACAAGGGTCACCCGAGATCACCTGCTCGCGGAGGTCTGGTGAGTCCACCTGAACAAAGGCGTCAGCGAGGAAGGGATTCAGTCCCTCCCGGAAGATCTGATTTCGCAGATCGTTGTTGAGATACTCCGGATAGGTCGTGTGGATCGCCGTCGCCTCCCGGATCATACCGTCGAGATAGATCTTCACCGCCGGTATCTTCTTCTTCCGGATACCCTCCTCAAGGGCCAGCATGACCTCCTGCGACCGCCCGACAGCGAATGCGGGGATGATCACCTTGCCCCCGCGCTGGATCGTCGTCGAGACCGTCTCGTAGAGTTTCTCTTCCGCATCTTTCCGTGATGGCTGGACGTCGTTCGCCCCGCCGTAGGTGCTCTCCATGAAGAGCGCCTCCAGGCGTGGGAACGATGATACCGCCGGTGAAAAGAGCCGGGTCTTCTGGTAGTTGAAGTCTCCAGTGAACGCGATGTTGTAGAGCCCTTCCCCGATGTGGAAGTGGGCGATCGCTGACCCGAGGATATGCCCGGCGTTATGGAAGGTGAGCTTTATGTCAGGGGCTATGTCGGTCACACTGCCGTAGTTGAGGGTTATGGAGTGCTTCATGTAATCCCTCACCTCATTTGAGGTGTAGGGGATCTTATCAGTCTCCTTCCTGACGACATCCAGATAGTCGAGCTGAAGCATCACCGAGAGGTCCCTCGTCGGCGGGGTCGAATAGACCGGTCCATCGTAGCCGTACTTGAAGAGGAGGGGAACAAGAGCACAGTGATCGAGGTGCGCATGGGTGATCACCACCGCATCAAGGGTATCGAACGGATAGACCTCAGGCACGTAGATGTAGGGGATCCCGTCTGTGATGCTGCCCGGCTTCTCGCCGCAGTCCACCATCACCTTGCTCTCCGGCGTCGAGATCAGGAACGACGCCCGGCCGACCTCCCGGCAGCACCCGAGCGTGGTGACCCGTAGCCACTGATCCTTGCTCGTGACGTCCCGATGGATACGACGGCCAATATTTCGCAGAAAAGCCTTCCGCTCATCCTTGACCGAACGCAGGAACGCCCGGATCTGTTTCACCGTCGAGCTCTCGATGGGCGGAGTACGGACCACCTTGGGGGTCCAGCCGATCTGTTTTGTGATCTCTCGGAGCGTTACACCGTTCTTACCGATGACCACGCCAGGCTTCTCCGCCTCGATGAGGACCTCGCCCGTCTCCGGGTCAAAGAAGAGATCGGATATCCCTGCATTATCCGGCACAACGGCCCTGATCTCCACAGCCGCCCGTTCCGGGTCCTCGAGGATATTTGGTCGTACGACGATACGCTTACGCAGGTCACGTGCCAGTATCTTTATCAAGTCCGCCTGGTCGGCGAACTGTTTTGGATCATCGGTGTAGATGACCAGTTCAGGCCCTTCGAACTCGACGTCTGAGATCGTAATCCCGCGGGGAACAATCTTGTTAATCTGCTCTTTCAGTTCCTGAAGCTTCCCTTCAATCACCATTAAAACCGTCCTAAAAAAAATATCAGGTAGTCTGGCGGGCTGCAGACGGTGCCTGCAACCCGCCCACTGTAGACTCCTCGTATTTATCTTTCATGATCACGACCACCATGATGTCCTCTCCAGATCCAGCATCACGGCGCATCGCTGACCGAACCGCACGAATGGCGAGATCTTTTGCCTCCCCTTCGGACATATCGGGGCGGAACTGGTCCTCGAGCACACCATACGCGATGGGAGAGCCCGACCCGGTAGCGACGATCTCATCTTCCCTGGAGACTCCACCCAGAGCGTCGACAGAGTAGACGCTCGGTCCGTCATCATCGAACCCGCCCATCAGGAGCTGGACGTAGTAGGGATAGTACCGGTTCTGGTTCAGGTAGTTCGAGAGCAGGGTCGATGCTGCACCGACCGACATCGTCTTTCCGCGGCGCATCTCGTAGAGACTGCACTCGACCTGTATTATCCGAACCAGCTGCTGCGCGTCGCCGACACCGCCAGCGGTGGTCATGGCGATCCGTGGAGTGATCTTATAGATCTTCTTGGCACGCTTACTCGCGATGAGGTTGCCCATCGTCGCCCGCATCTCTGTAGCAAGGACGACGCCATCTTTGAAGATCAGTCCAACAGTTGTTGTGCCTTTCATAATCTGCTCTGAGATATCAAGCATCTGAAACACCCATAAAGTCATTAAAATGCCTAAACTCGCTCAAAAGCGGTCAAGCGTATACAATGGTACCATAAAACATAAATTTTCTTGTCATGCCGCCCTTCAGCATGACACTATGAGCATCTGTATGGTATATGAACGTTGCCTCTTAACCTTTTCGTAAGCCCTGCCGCTCCGGCAGCAGGACTTTGATCAACTCACGATCGAAGAGCATGGCGACAAGCCGCTTATTCCCGTTGATGACTGGGAGCTGGTCAACCCGGGCACGCTTCATCTTCAGCGCACATTCACTGATCTCCGCGTTGAGGGGAACAGCGAGGACATTTCTGATCATCGCATTCTTGACTGGTATCGGAAGAAGTTGGATCTTTGATATCCCGTAGCTGATCGTATGCGTATCTCGAATACTCTCCCAGGTCCACTCATCATCGTCGGTGCCGTTCGAGAAGTCGCTGACCTCGATACCGTCCTCGATGCGGGTATGCCTGATGAGATCCCGTTCAGATATGATGCCGGTAAGCGTTCCATCCTCCATCAGGATGGGGATGGCATCGTAACCTGAGATCTCAAGGATCCTGCCGACAAGCGAGAGGGGGGTATCCTCCCAGAGGGCATAGGTCTTGCTGACGTAGCTATCCTTGATTGACTCATCCAGGCGCATCAGGGCTATGGCGGCCACAAGGTCGGCCACGCTGATGATCCCTATCAGGGATCCGTCTTCCACGATAGGGAGCCTTCTGATGTTGTGGCGTATCATCAGCTGAGCGGCTTCAGATAAGGGAGCGTCCGGCCGGATGACAACGGGGTCAGGGGTCATCAGGAGCCCGAGCTGGGTCTCATCTGCATTCCGGAGGAGATCCTTTCGGGTGATGATGCCGACGAGTTTGTTGTCTTTGAGGACCGGCACGCCGCTTATGCCCGTGCGCTTCAGAATGCGCAGGACGTCGTCTCGGTTTCCGGGTATCTCGATACAGACCACGTCGGTCACCATGTAGTCACGGACGAGCATCCGTTGAGGATTTATGATCTCACCACCGTCGTTGTAATGGGGCTATTTCGCACAACATAATCAGTAACACTGCCGAGGAAGAGGCGATCAACACCACTCTTACCATGGGACCCGAGGACGATGAGATCGACTCCCAGATCTTCGGCAAGGGAGACGATCTGAGATCCTGCATGCCCCTGCCGGAGATATGTGGTGAGTGGAACATTCGCCGCATCAGCCTTCACTCGAGCGGATTCGAGAATTTCTTCGCCTTCCTTTTGCAGAACACTATAGATAATCTCGAGTGTGTTGTCCATGGGAAGGGATGAAAAGAGCCCGGATTCAACTACATAGATGACATGAACTTCAGCGTTCCACGTACCAGCCTCTTCGATGGCTGTTTCCAGAGCACGATTGGCCGGTTCGGAACCGTCTATAGCAACGAGTATCTTACGGAACATACACACCACGCAGAACAGATACTTCCTATTTAGTTTCTACCGCAACGTTAAAACATTTTGTTCGATGGAGGAGGAATCCAGCCGTTTTACAATGGTCGCCCGGATATCCCTGCTGAAAGAAAGATTGTGTCTCACCGGATCTATCACAAGAAACGAAGATTTTTGCCCCTTTTCAATAAATCCACTCCTTCCTGCCAGCGCCGCACCCGCGATCGCGGCACGCAGAACCTCGGCAGGTGGTGCGCGATAGACTGTTGCGGTAAAGGCCATCTCCTGGAGCATATCCGGCTGGACAAACATCACGTTATCAGTCCCAAGGAAAAACTGCCCCCCGAGTTCGAGTATGCGCGCGATCGGCGGGTGGGCCGGTGACGCTGCAACGCCGAGCATCCAGTTGGATCGCGGGCAGACGACGATAGGGATATCCATATCGACGATCCGCCGGAGGTGCGCATCGGTTGCGTGGGTGCAGTGGACGAGCAGGTCGGGCTCAAACGCAAGGGCTCCGTCGATGTCATCCGGGTTCTTCTCTCCGGC
>JAAZOW010000318.1 GCA_012797575.1 Methanomicrobiales archaeon
ACTTCGTAGTTTCTGGTGAGTACATGGAATGTTGCCCCCTTCGGTATCAGTCTGATCGCCATATGCCTGCAGGTCTTGGTGTGCGCTGACATAGGTATCGGTTATATATCTACGGTACGATCACTTAAAACAGATGGCACTATTAGCATAAGGTTTTTCAAAGCGGAGATTCAAGAAATAGCTCACCAGTTTTTCGATTTTTATTCACTAGGGTATATACCTCATCCGGATACGAGATGCTTGAATATTACAGCGTTTCGTCTTCGTTTTCACGAAGGCATCTCCATTTTGGCGACCGGGTGGTTCATCTGTCCCCACCCTCGACGCGAGCCCGGGGAATGGGTTGTTTTCACGCGTGCAGTACCACGCCTGCCCGTGCGGGTTTCTGCGAGAGATTGGCGATCTGCATCAGGAGCTCCCGCCTTGCGTCAGCTCAAGCGTCTCTGAGATGGTGAGAGGATCGCAAGAACTTCACCCTTCGATAGACCGACAACAGCCACAGTCTTCTGGGTGGATGTATGCCCAGAGGTGATGCCCACGTCGGCCCGGGGCACGCCGAGCGTCTCTGCAATGAGGTCGATGATGGCCTTATTCGCCCTTCCACCGGTCGCCGGGGCAGTCACATGGCAGCGGATGCTCTTCCGCCACTCATTGTAGCCTGCTGGAAACGAAGCTCGTTTAGCGCCCGCTGTGACATCGAGCGTTATGGCGACACCGCTTCCGGCCTCCGTTATAGCATCGGCGTAGGGTTCCATACAGCGTATCTCCTGGAGAAGTGTCGCCCGGCACTAACGAGCGGTGATCACAGGCGGCATGTCGCCGATCCTCACCCGATCGTACCCTATGCCGGGCGTGCCTGTCGCGCACCCGGGTTGTCCCGTGGATCATGTCCAGACGATTCATCAGGTGATCACCCGGGGACCTATAAGGTGCGCTATATCGGCTCTTTATTATTTGTCATCTGAGGATAAAAATCCTTGCCCGGGATACCACGCCGGGTCTCCCGCATAAAAATCGCCGCAGGAGTAGGCGCGCCTGCCCTGGATGATCACCACCTCCGGAAAGATCGCATCGAGTCCCTCAAACGGAGACCAGCCGCACTTCGCGTGGAGACGGGAGGCATCGATCCGGGTGACCTCGTTCGGGTAGAGAGCGAAATCCGCCCGGGAGCCCGGTTCAAACCCCGCCTGCGGTATGCCGAGGATGGATGCCGGCCTCCAGGAGGTCTTCTCCATGACCGATGTGAGGGTCACCCGGCGCCTCCGGACCGCCGCCATCAGGAGCGGTAGCATCGTCTCGACCCCCGGGATACCGGAGGGGGCGGTCTGGAATGGGAGTGCTTTCTCATCGGACGTGTGCGGTGCGTGGTCTGAGGCGATGACGTCGATCCGGTCCCAGCACAACCAGAGAGCACGCCGGGTCTGCTCATCCCTGAGTGGAGGGTTGACGCGGCCCCGGGCGTCCTCCTCCTCGAAGTCCTCATACGAGAGGAAGAGATGGTGTGGTGTCACTTCCACCGTGCCGTGTGCGGCCCTGACCGAGGCGGGGGTGCTTGCGTGGCAGAAGTGGAGCCGTGCCTTCTCCGGAGCGAGGGTTGATACGGCCTGGAAGGCGCGCGCTTCCCCGGCGCCGGGGCGCACCCTATCGTGGTCGGCGAGGGTCTCCGGGGTCTGGTCCAGCACCTCCTCGGCATGGATCGTGGCAAGCCCCCCAAGAGCATGGATACGGGTAAGGAGTCTTCTGAGGGTCTCTGGGTCGAGTCCTTCGCCGTAACTCGATGGCGCAGCGAAGATCTCACCAAACGCCATCGCGCCGGAGTTCCACATCCCTTCGAGATCGGCACCGGGAAGGACAGCGGCGTTTATGGCAAACCCGCAGACCGCGCCTTCCTCAGCCTCGCAGATGCGGGCCCAGAAGTGTTCGGGCGTTGTGATGGGCGGGACGGTGTTCGGCTGGTCGACGACGACCGTCACCCCGCCGGCGACCGCGCTCATCGTGCCCGTCTGCCAATCCTCCTTCTCCGCCTGCACCCCGCCCCGCATGTGGACATGCATATCGACCGCGCCAGGGAGACAGGTGAACCGGCCGCAATCGATCGTCTCGTCGGCACGCATCGGTGCGCCGACGTGCCGGACGATCCCCCCCGCTATGGTGAGATCGGCGCGGCGGCCCGTAGGGAGTGTTACGTCCTTGAGCAGTAGATCGGCAACCATACTTCATATGCATTGGACGGGGCGACGATATCTAATCTCCCCTACGGACTCCCCATTCCATCGGGCGCCACCGCATGGGGGTATGCGCCTCCAGCCTCTGGAATCCGAGCGGGGTATAGAACGTCTCGGTCCCCGGTTCAGCGACGAGAGCGATCCAGGTGACGCCTGCGGATCTGCAGTGATCCAGGAGTGTCGAGAGGATCTTCGTCCCGATGCCCCGGCCCCGGTAGGCGGGGAGGACGACCAGATCCTGGATATAGGCGTCTGAAACACCATCGGAGAGCGCTCTCCCCATCCCAACGGCCCTTCCGGTATCTCGTTCAACGGCGACGGCGAAGGCGAAACTCCCTCTGATGAGGGCGGAGAGCCCCACCGGGTCCAGAGCCCCATCCCACCAACCGCCCGCCATATAGAGACTGGCGATCATCTCCCTATCCCTGTCATCCGCCAATCGGACCTCGATCTCTGCTGCATCTCCTTGATCAGATCTCCTGAGCTCCACGGGCGGGTGGGTATCTCTGGAAGTACAAAAAGGTATGGACCGGTTCAGCAGACTCGCGGGACCGGGTCGCCGATAGGCGCCTCGATGAACCGTTCTCCGCCGATGGCTGTCTGTAAAATGACGTGTGAACCCTCGACGACTTCACCGACGATGGCCGCACCTCGCCCGTAGGGGTGGGAACGGAGCGCTGCAAGGACGGCATCCGCATCGCCGGGTGCAACGCCCATGATGACCTTCCCCTCGTTTGCCACCTCGAGAGGGTCGATGCCGAGCATACCGGCGGCGGAGAGGACGCTCTTTTGGAAGGGGAGAGCCTCCTCCTCGATGATGACGCCCACCCGGCTCTTTGACGCCATCTCATTGATGGCGTTTGCAAATCCGCCCCGGGTCGGATCTTTCATGGCGTGGATATCCCCGGCTGCGAGTGCCTGCTCGACGAGGGTCCAGAGGGGGGCGACGTCGGAGTGGATCTGGCCGCCGAAGTCGAATCCCTCTCGATGGGCCATAATAGCGATACCATGGTCTCCGATAGTGCCGCTGACGATGATCTTGTCTCCTGGCACAAGCCCGTTGTCCCGCACCACCCGGTCTGCAACGCCTATGCCAGCGGTGTTGATGATGATGGAGTCAAGCGCTCCGCGTTCAAGCACTTTGGTATCTCCCGTGACGAGGCTTGCCCCGCTCTCGTCGAGCGCGGCATCCATCGACGCGACGATCCGTTCAAGGTCGGCGACATCGAAGCCCTCGGGGATGATCATGCCGCAGGAGAGCGCGATCGGCCTCCCGCCCATCATGGCGAGGTCATTGATGGTCCCGCTGACCGCGATGCGCCCGATATCTCCGCCCGGGAAGAAGATCGGCGAGACCACATGGCTGTCGGTCGTAAAGACGATGTTCTGGCCGCCGATCGGGATGACCGCGCCGTCATCGAGCGCCTCAAGCCCTATCCCGCCGGCGTTGTTATGCTTGAGGTTGGTGATGACGCGCAGGAGCTCGCCCATCACCTCCCCGCCGGCGCCGTGCATGAGGTTGACCTTCACTCTTCGTCCACCTCTATCTCTATGTTTGTGACCACGATCTCCATCCCCGTAACGATCTCCGGGAGTTTCCCGCATCGGGGGCAGACAAAACGCTCATTTCCCTCGTAGCCGCAGGAACAGCGGGTGAAGACCTCGATGTCCCGGCACGCGAGGTGCGCATCGGAGAAGAGCGGGTCGTCCTCGATGATGATATTAAAGAGGAACTCCACCTGTTCCGGGTTTACCATCGCCATCTTGCCGACATCCACCGATATTCGCTTGACCTCCCTTGCATCGTGTTCGAGCGCTGCTCGTTTGGCGGTCGCGTAGATGTCGTAGGCGATGCTGTACTCGTGCATTACTCCTCCGCCATAGCGGCGTAGACCTGCTTGAAGATCTCGCGGGTCTCAAGCCCCTCCTCTCTGCTGAGGCGCTGGATGGCAAACCCGACATGGACGAGCACGAACTCTCCGACGCTCACGTCCACGAGATCGAGCCTGACCTCCTGCTTGAGATCCCCGAAGTCGACGATGCCGATGTTGCCATCCCGGATCTCCAGCACTTCAGCGGGCATTGCGATACACATGCTACTTCTTCCTCTCCTCATAATTTATCCGGATATCTGAAAAGGTTGACCATGCTTACACATCCCGAGGTGGATGGTCTCCGCACAAACCGGGCCCGGGGCACGATGGAACAAGAGCAGGGGAGCCTCCTGATCGCCAAAGCGGAGATGCCTCCAAGGATAGTACGATGAAGCGGTGCAATCCCCCAGAACCCCGGGGCTGGCATGCCGCCGGGGTTCCCGACTCCCCGGTCGGCACGAAAAAAGCTTTTCGAGATCACCGTGCAGGGGACGGCACCGCCCTGCGCCCACCCGGCTCCGGGCCTTCAACGGTCGGGTTATCCGGGCGGCGCGTGCTCCACTCGGTGAACGCTCCCTCATAGAGCCGGACGTTAGGATAGAGGTAGAACCACTTCAGGAGAACGAACTCGTTTGTGGCCTCCCGCCCGGTCCCGCATGAGCAGATGATGGTCTTGTTCCGGTCGACGCCGCGCTCTTCGAGCATCATATCAAGCTCCTCGTTCGGCTTGAGCAGTGCGGGGTTTCCATCGTCCATCATGTTCCTCCATGGCAGGTTGATGGAGCCCGGGATATGCCCGGGCAGGCGCCAGGGTCCCTTCCCGGTGTAGAACTTCGCCGGGCGCGAATCGATCACGATGACGTCATCGTTGTCTTTGATCCGCACAAACTCGTCATACCCGATGGCGTAGCCCTCGCGCTCCCTGACGGTGAAGCTGGACGGTTCAACCGGTGGGTACTCCCACGAGAGATCCCGGTTCTCGCTCTTCCATTTATCGAGCCCACCGTCGAGGATGTGTACGGTATCATGCCCGTACTTCGCGAGCGTATAGGCCATCATCGTCTGCCCAAGCCCGTCACCCCTGCCGGAGAATGCCCCTTTGCCGGTGTAGATGACGACCGGATCCCCGGCACTGAGTCCTACGCGCTGAAACGCCTCCTGAAGGCAGGCGTGCGGTGCATACGCCGTCGGGAAGCCACGGTTTGACATCCGCAGGACTCCCTCGTTGAGGTAGACGGCGCCCGGGATATGCTCCTGAATGTAGTCGTGCACATTCGGCTGGACATCGAGGATCACCAGATCATCGTCATCCAGATGGTCGGCCAGCCACTCGGTGGTCACCAGCTTTACCACCCCGTCACCACGGGGGTACGGGGCATTCGTTCGGTCGTCCATGGCCTGCAGGCGCTCTTCGCCGCCGGGCCTGGTCATCTTCTCAACCATGCTTCTCATCACCTCGGAGAAGACCTCACTCCAGCCTGCGATGACATATACTTTGTGCTGGATCCGGTTGGGGTGTGCGGCAGGGCAGAGGACGGGTTGCGCCTTTTAGTCGATGATCCACGGGCAGAATACAGAATTTTTATCTCACGTGAGAGGTAATGTTTCCCTGTATTCTGCCAGCCGTGTTACCCGTATCCGGGCGTACCTCTACATGGTGTCGATACAGCCCAACCGGGGCTGCGCGGAGTGGCATAACAACAGGAAACCATCATGGATACAGCCTTTCTTGAACAGATCCTGATCATATTCGCCCTCTCCATCGGAGCACTCGCCCTCTGCCACCGGCTGAAGATGCCCGGGATCGTGGCGTTCTTCCTCACCGGGATCATCGCCGGGCCGTATGGTCTGGGCCTCATAACAAACCGCGCGGATGTGGAGATCCTCGCGGAGCTCGGCATCGTGTTCCTCCTCTTCACCATCGGCATGGAGCTCTCGCTCAAGAACCTCCTCGATATGAAGAGAGGGATGCTCACCGGCGGTGTGCTCCAGATCGGCTTGACGATCGGAGTGGTGGCCGTCATAGCATCGGTCCTCGGGCTCGCCCCTCCGGAGGCGATCTTTTTTGGCATGCTTCTTGCCCACACGAGCACCACCGTGATGCTGACCGTCTTTCAGCATCGGGGGGAGGTGGATACACCGCCGGTGCGGCTCGCGCTCGGCATATCGGTCCTCCAGGACTTGAGCACGGTGCCGATGATCCTCTTCGTCCCGATGCTCGCCGGGATGGGATCGGCCGGGCTCATACCGTCGCTCGTCAACTTCGGGATCGGTCTGGTCCTCCTCGGGATCGTCACGGTGAGCGCCCTCTGGGTCGTCCCCCGCCTCCTCTACCGGGTCGCAAACCTCCGGAGCCGGGAGCTCTTCATGATCACCGTCATCACCCTCTGCCTCGGGACCGCCTGGCTCACCTCCCGGGCCGGCCTCTCCCTTGCCCTCGGTGCTTTCCTCGCCGGCCTGATCATATCGGAGTCCGAGTACAGTAGCGCGGCTCTCTCCACCGTCATCCCTTTCCGTGACGTCTTCACCAGTTTCTTCTTCGTCTCGATGGGGATGCTCCTCAATACCGGTTTCTTCGTGGCTCATGCGCCCCTGATCGTAGCGATCATCCTTGGCGTCATCGTGGTCAAAGCGATCATCGGGGCCGTCGCCGTCCTCCCGGCTGGGGTCTCCCTCCGAAACATCATCCTCACCGGGCTTGCCATCGGCCAGGTCGGTGAGTTCGCCTTCATCCTCTCGAGGCCGGGTATCGAGTACGGGCTGCTCAGCCCGAACCTCGAGCAGATCTTCCTTGCCGCGTCGGTAGGGACGATGACGGTCGCCCCGTTCGTCATCGGATCGGCTCCGGGGGTGACTGCCATCGCCCGCCGCCTTCCCCTTCCGGCCTGGCTCAGGGCGCGGGATCAATCCCTGAAGGAGGCCCCTGCCAGTGGACCTGAGAGGGGACATGTCATCATCGTCGGGTTCGGGCCGATGGGGCAGCATGTCGCTGATGCGGCGCGGAGCACGAAGATCCCGTACATAGCGATCGAACTCAACCCAAAGACGGTCCGGAGAGAGCGGGAGAAGGGCGAGCCTATCTTCTTCGGCGACGCAATACATGAGGAGGTCCTCTCCCGTGCCGGTATCGGAGTTGCACGCGTGGTCGTCATCACCATACCGAACGCCGCTACAGCGCGACAGGTGACGGCGATCGCAAGGAAGATGAACTCCGAGTGCGCGATCATCACCCGGACCAGGTACATGGAAGATTCCCTCTCCCTCTACGCGCTCGGGGCGGATGATGTGATCTGCGAGGAGTTTGAGACCGCAGCCGAGGTGCTTGCGCGGGTCCTGATCAAGTATCCCGTGCCGAAGATCGAGATCGATCGGCTGGTCGCGTCGATGCGGGCCGAACGATATGAGATGCTCAGGGAGGCGTCGGAGCAGGTTCCCTCTCTCCGGGATATCGAGTTGCACCTGGAGAGTGCCGAGATATCGATCATCAGGGTGGAAGACGGTGCCCCGATCGCCGGAAAGACCCTGGCCGAGGCCGACCTGCGGCGGGGGTATGATGTGACGGTGCTTGCGATCAGGAGGGGGGCGGAGATGCTCGCCGCACCGGACGGTGGGACGGTGATCGAGGCCGGAGATCTCTGTATCCTCATCGATGCCGGCCAGGGCGACGGCGGGATATCTCCCCTCTTCCGCCGCAGGCCGGAAGGATGAGTCCCATTGAGTGCTACCCTCTCTTTCGCGCTTGACCAGGTCACGGTGAGTCTTCACGCGGCAAGGGGGGTATTTCGTGTGGCCTCCTCGGGCATCGTCGGCGGTGCGGAGGGGTGCCGGTATCCTCTGCAGTCGAACTCCCTGGTGTCGGGATCGAGGGTTCAAAGCCAGCTGGCCGCCCTGGGTGCTGATATCCACACCCCGGATGGTCGCGTAGCCCGCCTGGAACTGAGGTTACGTGCACCCGGCCAAACAGGTATCGGGGATTTAGGGTGCGAGGGCCGCTACTGCACCAGGTGACTCTCCCATGGCGGATCAGGGCTACTCTTGGGGCTGCAGGCGACAAGATTTCCCTGCTACGCACTCCCCCACGCCTGGCCGCAAGCTGGCTCAAAGGTTCAGCTTTTTTCGTAGTTTACCATCGCTTTATCTCCTACGGCCGCCTATACTGGCGTAAGGCGCCGAAGGGAGTATCGGGCAGGGGGTGCCACGACCACCGGCATCGAAGATCAGGATATTTGACTTGCAGCCGCGCGGGTGCCATAATCCTGGACAATCACCAGGCCCCGGCAGTCACCAGGTCCCATCCAGAGAAGCGATGCGATCTTCGCGCGTATAATCCTGATACCACCTCCTATGTGTAGATGCGTGACACAGAAAACATTAATAAAAGGATGTCAAAGTCTGCAGTAAGCGCCACAGTGCCTGGCTGTATTTGGAAGTGTACTATGATACAGACTGAAAACCTCACCAAGATCTACAACGGAAACCCGGCCGTCGATGGCCTGGACCTCGTGGTCGGGGAGGGCGAGATCTTCGGATTTCTCGGCCCGAACGGGGCGGGGAAGAGCACGACGATCTTGATGCTCACCGGCATGATCGAGCCCACCGCCGGTCGCTGCCTTGTCGACGAGATCGAGGTCGCCAAAGACCCCCTCGCCGTGAAGAAGATCATCGGCTACCTGCCTGAGGATGTCGGGTTCTATGGGAATCTGACCGCTGAACAGAACCTGGACTACTTCGCCCGGTTCTATGATATGGGTGCAAAGGAGCGAAAGGCGCGGATCGAAGAGCTCCTCGAACTGGTCCACCTCGACGGCGTCACCCAGAAGGCCGGCGAGTACTCCCGCGGCATGAAGCAGCGGCTCGGGCTTGCCCAGGCGTTGATCAACGATCCAAAAGTCCTCTTCCTCGACGAACCGACGGCGAACCTCGACCCCGAGGGGGTCAGGGAGTACCGCGATCTCATCCTTGCCCTCGCCGCTGAGGGAAAGACGATCTTTGTCTCATCTCATATCCTCTCCGAGGTCCGGGCGGTCTGCCGGACGGTCGGACTCCTTGCGAAGGGAAAGCTCGTTGCGAAAGGAACGCTCGGCGAAGTCGCCCGGACACTCACACCATCGGATGAGGACGTAGTCCGGATCGTCGTCGAGACCAGGGAACGGCTGCCTGACCTCGATGACCCCGAGATAGTTGCGATCGAGAGGAACGGTAACCGGGCGGTCGTCCGGGCAACGTCTGATATTCGGGACCGACTTGCTGCAACCCTCTTTGAGCAGGGGTTGCATATTCGTGAGATGCGGGTCGAAGAACCTGATATCGAGGATGTCTTCATGGCGGTCTACCGGAGGTGATGAGGTGGCCTTCGATCGACTGCTCAACGTAGCAAAGAAAGAGTTCTCCGATCACATCACCAGCAGGCGCTTTGTCATAATACTTGGCCTGCTCCTTGTCATATCTGCGGTCGGCGCACACGCCGGTATCGAGTCTTACAACAACCTGCTTGAGTCGTATAATCAGCAGCTCCAGCATGTGCAGGATATCGATGTGTCTGGCCCCTACACAGGCTGGATGCCTGAGAAACCCTCAATACTGCTCATATTAAGCCCTATGATGTCATACATGACGACGCTCGGCGCCGTCCTTGCCATCGCCATCGGGTTTGATCTGGTCTCAAAGGAGAAGGAGACGCGATCCTTGAAGTCACTCCTCTCACACCCGGTCTATCGCGACGAGATCATCAACGGTAAGGCGCTTGGAGGTATAGCCGCGCTTGGGTTTGCTATGGTGCTTGCACTTGCCATATCGCTTGCAATACTCCTCCTCTTCTCGATCGTGCCGACCCTTACTGAATTTGCCGCCATACTGATATTTGGGGCGGTGACGCTTGGGTTCCTGCTCGCCTACTTCGCTATCGCACTCATGATGTCAACGATCGCAAAGGAGAGTGGTAACGCTCTGATCTACACTATGGTCATCTTCTTTGCTGTCTCTACACTCCTCCCGGTGTTAGGAGCAGTGGCAGGCGAGGCCCTTGCAGGCGATCGGCCTGAACCCCCCCAGACAGCTCCCCTGCCAAAAGAAGTCATATGGGTCGACAATGGTGGATATTCCAGCACCAGCGTCTCGCAGTCCGTGGTGTACGAAGGGAAGGCGGTGGAGGTGGATCCGGCGTGGCAGCAGTATGAGGATGACATGAGGGCGTATTCTGAGAGAAGGATGCTGATAAGTAGCGTCACAAATCTGTTCTCGCCGCAGATGAACTACTTCACGGCTGCCATGGCGGTGACGAACCCACGGATCGCTACTGTCATCCACTCGCCCCTTGACTCGATGCCCGCAGAGACTCCCGGGCTCGCCGAGGCTCTCAGCCAGGTCTGGATGAACATCGCAGCCCTCATAGTCTTTCCTTCGGCTTTCTTCGCCGCGACCTATGTCAAGTTCATGAGGATGGATATACGATGACCGCCCGGTGGTTCCTCTTCCTCCTCATCGTAGCGCTGGCTATCCCGGGGGCGACGGCTCAGACGTTGCAGACCGAGATCCGGTGCGACTTTCCCGGGGAGATGATCGAGGCGGGTGATACCGCCGTCTTCGATCTCTCTGTCACGAACCGAGGGGATACCGGGACATGCTACCTCAACCACTGGACCTACCGGGGTACCGACGACTGGCGGATCCGGTTCGTGGATGGCGACCGTGATGTCTATCGGATGCTGATTCCGGCCGGGGAGACAAAACCCGTCCGCCTGTTGGTCGAGACCTCGGGCCATGCCATGGTGGGGGAGTACCCCATCCGGGTGGGGATCGGCGAGGGCATAATCTGGGTTTATGTCAGGATCACAAAGACCCACAGCGGTGAGGTCGGCACACTCGAGGCGACGGTGGTCGATAAAGAGGGAAACGTCGTGAGGGGGGCTGACGTCGCCGTTTACGACGGTGACGTGCGTGTTGAAGGAATGCTCACGACCGCTGAAGGAAAAGTGAGCATCGGCGTCCCGATGGGCACCTACACCGCCAGGGTCACCAAACCCGGCTACCGATCATGGGAGAAGAAGGGTGTCGAGATCAGGATCGGTCGGACGGTCGAGCTTGGGATCGTGCCGCTCGATAAAGAGAACTTCTTTGCCGAGATCCGGGTTACGTCTCCTTCTCGCGTGGCATCGATCGGGACAAACCCGCAGTACGAGATGACCCTGAAGAACGCTGGCAGAAACGACGATACATATGGCCTCTCGATCCAGGGGCTCCCCGAGCAGTGGTATGCCCGGTTCAGGGAGAGCAGAGAGACTGCCGAGGAGGTCTCTGAGATCTACATACCGGCCGGCGAGGAAAAAACCCTCTACCTCGACTTCATTCCACCGTACTCGGTCAGTATCGGCGAGTACAACTTCACGGCGCTCATCGACTCTGCTGCCCGGCAGTACGAGGAGTCCCTCACCCTCCGGCTCCGTGGATCATATAGTATGCGGACCTACGCGAAGAGCTACCGTCACGACATCAACTGCGGCGATACCCTCACGTTCGATGTGACCATAACAAACGCCGGCACCGGGGGTGCCCTGACGAATGTAGGGATCAACATGAGCGCACCACAGGGGTGGCGGGCGAGCGTCGATCCCGTCTCGATTGCGAGCCTTGAGCCTGGTGAGCGGGCAACGGTCAAGGTGACGATCGTCCCGCCGGCTGATATCGTCGCCGGTGAGTACAAGATCGTCGCCCTGGCAAAGAGCGATCAGGCCGAGGGGGAGGACGAGTACCGGGTCGTCGTGAAGGAGCGGTCTTACGTCGCTATCCTCGGCCTCCTGGTTATGGCCGGCGTTGCAGCGGGGCTCTGGTACATGTTCAGGAGATACGGCCGCAGGTAGAGCCGGGAGCATCCTGAACATCTTTTTTTTGGAGCCCGGGTGCCTGACCCACTCACCCGATCCGGGCGCAGCCCCCTGGCACCAGGATCTCGAACCGGGCCCCCTCGCCCGGTACCCCAGTCTCGCGGATGGAGATACCGGTGATCGAGAGGATCTCTCGTACCAGGAAGAGCCCAAGCCCCGTATGGCTCCCAACCCCTCGGTCGAAGATCCGGTTCTTGATCGCGTATGGGATGCCTACGCCATCGTCTTCCCAGACGATCTGGGTCCCCCCGCCGTCTTCTGGAACGGCTGTGACCCGGATCTCGGTCACGGTCCTCCCGTGCCGTATGGCATTCTCAAGGAGGTTGTAGAAGACGGATGAGAGGAGTGGATCGGCGTAGATAGTGGTTCCGCCGAGATCGGTGACGACCCGGATCCCGGTTGGCCTGAGCGCCCGGGCGGCCAGGGTGACCAGGGGCTCGATGGCGAACCACCGGGGAGAGCGGGCACCGAGATCCTGGTAATCGCGGGTGAACTCGATCTGTGACTGTATGATCTCGGCGGCGGCCTGCAGCCTCTCAAGGGTTGTGACAATATCCTGATCGAGCGACTGGTCCTGGAGGAGGGCGATATGCCCGAGCAGCACGGTCACCTGGTTTAATATATCGTGCCGCACGATGCTGTTCATCAGACTGAGTTTCCTGTTAGCCTCGATGAGCGCTGCTTCGGTCTGCTTCCAGGCATCGATGTTATGGATGGCATACTCGACCGCAACCAGATCCCCGTCATCCCCATAGACTGGTATCGTGCAGACCTCAAGCCAGGTGTAGCGCTGATCCTTCCTGAGCGCCCTGAAGGTGTACAGCCGGTCGACATCCGGTTCCTGTAGCATGACCTGGAAGATCGCCTGGTCCTCCGGGTGGATCGACTGCTCGATGAGGCCGGGGTTGCCCACGCACTCCCTGCGCGTATACCCGGTCAGGCGCCTCCAGGAAGGACTGATGTACTCTATCGCTGATGAGACCGCGTTTACTCGGATGTAGCAGTCGTGCGCCCGCTCCACAAGCGTCCTGAACCGCTCCTCGCTCTTCCGAAGCTGGTTATGCGCATGGATCCGGGCAAGAAGTGTGCCGGCCAGGTTACCGACGACCATGAGCAGGGTGACGTCATCCTTCGACCAGTTCTTCTCCCTCACGGTGGTCTCAAATCCCATGAGCCCCATGACCTCACCGGCGATCGCAACCGGCACCAGGATGATCGATACGACCCCGTATTCCTCGAGGAACTCACGTTCCGCTACGGCCTCTGGCGGTAGGTCGGCCAGGGTGGGGATGCAGATCGCCCTGCCGGCCGTAATCTGCGCCATCCCCCAGGGGAGCGAGTTGATCTGGATCCCTTGCAGGAGTGCAGTCTGCGACTCGATCTCCTCCGCGCACCACTCGTGGGTGTTATCAGCGGTGGTGCGGTCGCTGCTGAAGCGGAAGATGTAACTCCGATCAACGCCCAGAAACGACCCGAGTGTCTGAATCATCTCGTTCAGGGCGCTATCCAGGTTATCGGGATCGAGGGCTACGAACCGTGCTGAGATAGAGCTCACCACCCGCACAAGGTCTATTCGGTGCTGGATCTGTGCCTCCATCATCCTCTGTTCTGTTACATCGCGGAGCGACTCGATGGCGCCTGAGAGCATCCCCCGTGCATCGCAGAGTGCTGACGCCTTCCCCCAGAGGTAGGTCTCATCCCTGCCACTGGGTGAGGGGATGCGGATCCTCCGGGTGGTGCTCTCCCCCCCGCTGGAGAGAACACTCTCTGCAAGCAGTGGAGAAGGGAACCCCTGAACCTTTCCCGAGATTGTCTCGGCCCCTGACCCGATGATCTGGTTTTTTGTGATCCCGGTCACCTCTTCCATCGCCCGGTTCCAGATCGTCACCGTCCCCTCCCGGTCGAGCACAAACGTCGGGTCGGGGAGAAAGTCGATGATTCCCTGGAGGGTTGCCTGATGATCCTCCATCCAGTGACACTGCGCAGCAAGCGCTTCCTGGCTTTCCCGTGTCTTCTTAAGCGCGGCGGTCATCTGCTCGTGCGCTGCATGCAGCTCCTTCTCGAACTGCTTCCGGTCGGATACGTCGATCATCGATGCGACTGAACGATCCGTCCCCGGGATGACTCCGACAGTCATATGCACGTCTTTTAGTGAACCGTGCCGGTCTACCAGTTGAAACTCGTAGGTGCGCGGTGCTGAGTCCCGGTCCATCCGCCGAACCCGGTGGTAGCCGGAGAGGCGCTCCCGGTCCTCTCTGGCGACAAGAGCCGTCAGGGGCATCTTCCCCATAACCTCCTCCCGGCGGTAACCGGTGAGATCTGTAAATCCACTGTTCACAAGGGAGATCGTCATATCGCCCTCGATGATGAAGGTAGCAGCCCCTGTGTGTTCAAAGGTGCTCTGGTAGATCGCTTCCGCCTGCCGCCGCCCAACCGCCTGGAGGATCATGTTCCGGAGCTCGGCGAACTGAGCGGGAGGATCGCCGCTCTTCTGCAGGTAGAAGTCAGCGCCGCAGTTGAGCGCATCGATGACGACATCCTTACGGCTACGGTCGGAGAAGATGATGAATGGTATCGTCATACCCCGGCGGCGAATCTCTTTTAAAAGCAAGATACCGTCCATCTCCGCCATCTCATAGTCAGAGACGATGGCGTCGTACCGGATCTTTGTGATCATATCAAGCCCCTGTACCGGTGACGTCGTCGCCTCAACCTGCATATCCCCAAATCGCGTGAGCCAGGTCCTGGTTAGCTC
>JAAZOW010000074.1 GCA_012797575.1 Methanomicrobiales archaeon
CATCGAGCGGGACGGGGTGGCCAGCCTCGACGGCTACGAGATCACCACGGAACACGTCACATTCGCAGAAGCCCTCCCTGAGGGTGTCTTTGCCGCACCCATGGAGGATGCAACGGTCTACGTCGACGTCACCCTCACGCCGGATCTTGAGGCCGAGGGCTACGCCCGTGAGGTGATCCGGAGGATCCAGGAGATGCGGCGCCAGCTCGATCTGAACGTCGATGACTTCATCGTCGCGGCTGTGGATGTCGCCGACGAGCGGGTGGCAACCCTCGTCGAGGCGGCGGAGTGGAGAGATGTGATCGCCGGCGAGGTGCGGGCGGAAACCCTCACCATCCGTCATGTTGATGAGGAGAGGCCGGCAGGGTCCTTTGCACTTGAGCGGGACTGGGACGTGGAGGGCGTGCAGATGCAGATGGGCATCTCACGCGCCGGTGAGTGACTGGATCAGGGCCGTTCCCTCAGCCGTTGAGAAGAGGGGCGTCTCCTCCAGTTCCCTGATACGGGTCCTCGTGACCAGGACGGTCTCGCCGGTCATGGGGTTATACCCCTCTTTTGTGTAGCCTTCCCGGTAGAGGAGTGTCCCCCGCCTCTGCCAGGCCGGGGTCGCCGCCAGGTTGACCCCCCGCTCAAACATCATCTCGTGCATGGCATCGGACCGCATCCCCTGGAGCGCGGCGGCTGCCTTGCGGGGGCTCATCCCCTCCTTGATCAGGGCGTTCTGGCAGTAGGCGTTGATGTGGTTTCGCCATGCTTCGTTCTGCCGCCAGGTGAGGTACTCAACGGCGAACTCGCCCGCTGCAGGGATGATCCGGGCATCGAACGCCAGGGGCTCCGTGCACCCGAGCTCGATCGTCAGCACGCTTGCCGCAGCCGAGGCGGTCACCGAGTCGATCTTTTCCACCCGACCCGAGAAGGGCAGTGTCTGGAAGTAGAGGCTGATCTCGTCGGAGAAGGTGTAGGCGAACGTGGGCGTAAATCCGCTCTCCTCGAGGAGGTAGCGGCAGACCGCCCGCATGCTCGCGTGGAACGCCGGGTCAAACGGTGCTGTAAGGTCGAGTGCACGGGTCAGACGATGAAAAGCACGGCCATCGAGCCGGACGAAGATGGGTGGAAATATGGAGAGGTTTGCGAAGATTTCGCGGTCCTTTGTATTCATGGTATGCCAGACCGTGAGAGCAGTGTCATCTGTGCAGATCGCCGGCACTCCCTTGAAGCTTCCATGCGAAGGCGGTGCGGCGGGTGCATAGGTTATGTGGTGTTTTTGGGGATCAAGAGCGGTGAAGAGGGATCTTCAGAGCTTTTGCGGTTCATCCCTCTTTCGCTTGCGATTTGAAGATCCCCGGTATGTGGCGGACGATGACGATATCTCCAATGCTCTTTATGATGCGAAAGGGGATCTGCAGCCCGGAGTAGCCCTTGATCTCTCCGATCTCGGGGTTGAGCTCCCCGACCGCAAGGGAGTCGATCTTTTTTTGGTCTACGTCGATCACGACATCATCAACGCTCCCGATAAAGATGGCTTTATCGGTGTACACGTTCAGTCCGAACAGCTCTGTGACCTGCGTTCTCATCGGTATCCTCTCAAGGTATATTACTATAAATGATAAAAAGATACTCATTCGCATGAACGCCTCGTTGCAGATAGGGACTCTGGCCGGGATTCCGGTTAAGTTGCACTGGAGTTTCCTCCTGGTCATCCCCCTCTTCGCCTGGATCATCGGGAGCCAGATCGAGCTCACGACGGAGTTGATCGCGGTCCTCTTTGGTGTCCCGATCGATATGACGCTGATCGTGATGGGATTTAACCCCTACATCCTCGGGACGATCGTCGCGCTCGGTCTCTTCGTCGGCGTCTTCGTCCATGAGATGGCGCACTCGCTCATCGCGAAAGCGAAGGGGATCGAGATCCACAGTATCACGCTCCTCATCCTCGGCGGTGTCTCCCAGATGGAGGAGACCATGCCGGACCCGAGGATAGAGCTTCCCATGGCGCTTGCGGGCCCGCTCATGAGCCTTGCGGTTGGTCTGGTCTGCGGCGTCCTGGTCTACGTCTTCGAGGTTGCCATTCCCGATCCTGCTGTTGTTGGCGTTCTCGTCTTCGTCTTTGGCTACCTCAGTCTCTTAAACATACTGCTCTTCGGGTTTAACCTCCTCCCGGCGTTTCCCATGGACGGCGGGCGTGTGCTCCGCGCATGGCTAGCCCGGAGGATGTCGCTCTCCCGCGCGACCAAGATCGCCGCTGATATCGGGAAGATATTTGCCGTCCTCTTCGGGATCGTCGGGTTTCTGCTCCTCAACCCCATCCTGATCCTCATCGCATTCTTCATCTACATCGGGGCAAGTCAGGAGGCTACATCTCTGCGCTATAACATCCTGCTTCAGGACGTCACGGTGGCGGATGCGATGAGCTCCCCGGTCGTCACGGTAGAGCCGACGGTGTCGCTCTCCCGGGTGCTGGAGATGATGCACGAGACGAGGCATCTTGGGTTTCCTGTGATGGAGCGCGGATCGCTTGTCGGAATCATCGCCCTTGCAGATATCCACAAGATATCGTCGATCGATCGGGAGGCTATGCAGGTCCGGGACGTCATGACACGGAGCCCGATGACCCTTCAGCCATCGGCACCGCTCGTTGATGCGTTGCGGATCATGTCAAGCCAGAATATCGGGAGGATTCCCGTGGTCACGGATGATATCTTGGTCGGGATCGTCACCCGGACGGATGTGCTCAGGGTGATGGAGCTCCGTGAGGAGAAGTAGCGGGGGTTGTCATTTCATCGGGAGCGAGTGATGGGGTCTGGGTATTGCCGATTTGAGGCGATGCGGGAGAGAGGGGGGGCCCGGGCCGGGTTTTCTGTATCAGTCTGGCCTGATTTTTGGGGGTATTGGGGTTATGGATCATGTTTGTACGAGGAAAGGTGGTTTTTTTCGACAAATTTATCCCACCGAAAGCGGGGAACCCCCGTTGTGAGCAGCCGATCAAGTCGCTAAAACACCATCGCCTCATCAATCTCCGTCTCCCCGGCGACCTTCTGGAACTCCGCGAGACTCTTGAACGGCCTGCGTGCAGCAATCGTTGCGGCCCGCTTCTTCCCGACGCCGGGAATCCACCGGAGCGCCGCGACCGGGAGGGTGTTGATCTCCACCGGGCAGGGGAGCGCCGTCACCGACCGCATCCCCCAATCCACCACGACAGCGTCGAGCACTGTCCCCGCCCGGAGGGCGAGTGGGATCCCGACAAGGATCGGGTACGAGCCCATCTGCCGCCCAAACGACAGCTCCCCGGCGGTCTCGATGACGACGTCTGAGAGGATCGTGCCGGCGGGAAAGACCCGGCCAAGCATCGGCCTATCAAACACCCTCCTTGTCCACTCCTTAAACGCACGGAACCGGGCATCGTGCATCCCGAGGGTGTTTCTCTCATAGATTGCCGTCCCCTCAAACGGCATCACCTGCCTGATGTTCACCCGACGCACCAGAAGACCAGCCTCGAACACCCGCCGGAGGAACGCCTCGTTCGCATCGAACGTCGCGGTCGTCTCCCCCGCAAGACCGATGACGAAGTTCAATCCCGGGAGGAGGTCCGCGATGCCCCTGGTCCGCCTCCCCCCGATATCGTTTATGATCTCGATGGCCCGGAAGACGTCGTCGGGCATGGCTTTGAGGTTGTTTGCCCTCACAACCACCGGATCAGCGGTCTCCATACCGAGGGCCGCGGTGTCGCCGGGGGTGTGGCCGGCGACGATCACCGCGAGGGCCTCCCGGGCCGCCTCCTCGTGCCGCGCGATGGTGCCCGGGTTGATGTTATCGATGTGCAGGGTCGCAAGGTCGGGGGCACTCTCCCGGATAGCGGAGAAGAGATCGGCGAGCACATCCGGGCGCGGGACGGGGAACTCCCCGCCACTGCTCTGGTAGGCGAGGAGATCCGGCTGCCGGCCGAGCCTGAAGTGGCGGGCACCGGCCGCCCGGAGCGCCGCCACCTCTTCTGCGATCCCCTCGATGCTCCGGTAACGCGGGAGACCGTAGAAGGGCTCGGTGCAGAACGAGCATCCCCCGACCGCCGCCCGGGAGCATCCGGTCGCGGTCTCGAGCTCGCACATCACGTAGGGGAACGCCGGATGTCGGGCGACGATCCCGGCGCCAGCCGTGCACCATCGGTCGGTCAGGGAATAGTCGGTCGCACCTTCGGGCTCTCCGCCAGAAAGCCAGGAATCAAGCGCAACCGCCGGAGATCCCGCAAGAGTGACATCAAACCCGGCGATCGCCTGCCTGACGGCTTTTCTCCCGCCCCCGGATGCATAACCAAACGCGATCGGCCCGCCGATGACGGTGGTCGGTCCCCGGAGCAGGATCCCGAGCTGCTGGATCTCCGTGAGGGTCGCAGGCTTCCCCCCCACGTAGGTGCCGGGAACGGTCACCCCCGCGATCATCACCACAAGATCCCCGCGACCACCGACGAGGGCCGGATCTGACCGGACCTGGTCGATGGTGACGTAGCCGGGGTCATACCCGTGCTCGGAGAGGACCCCGGCAACCTCCCTCACGTACGGGGAGATGTAGGGAGAGACACCCAGACACGCAGGCTCATCCACATAGCCATCGATGATGAGTGCGCTAGAGGTCATGCCCGATCAGGCGGAGGAGTTCCCCCGCCCAGAAGAGCTTCCCCCGCTTGACGGGGTCGACATTCCGGTCGGCGAGATCGAACCCGACGATCCTGATCGACGCCGCGCCGAGGGCATCGGCGGCAAAGACCGCTCGGTCACCGTCGGTGAACCCACCGAAGTTGTGGACGTGGGGCAGGGGCGCCGCCTGGGTGGTGGCGACCAGCGGGCCCGGGAGGAGCGGGACCCAGTGGCGGAGGAGCGGCATATTATCACCATGGGCGTGCACGACCATCACCGTCCCCCGCCCTGAGAGGTCGATGAAGATATCGGTCGCCCCATCGAGGTCGGTGAAGATCGCGTCAGGCTGGATACCATGGTCCGCGAGCACCTCCGCAGCGGCATCAGCGGCGAGGACCACCCCCTCGATCAGGTCGAGCTCCTCCGGGAGACAGGGTGCGTTCCCGCAGACCGTCACAGATCTCCCCCGTATGAGCGCCTCAAGGAGCCCACGCTCGTCCCGGTCGCCGGCAAGCTCCGCAAGCAGCCGGGCAGCCGCTTCGTCTGCTTCACGCTCAAACCCAAAATATTCAAGGATCGCGGTGTAGTGAGGTTCCCAATCCGCAAACATCATTGTTTGACCTCATCGTCATCCAGGCCGACGATGTTTGAGAACCGTTTGAGGATCGGGTCGATGATCAGATCGAGCAGATTCTCCTTCTCCCGCACCATGGAGAAGTAGCTGAGAGGGATCATGGCAGCGGCCATCGTGGCGTGCCCTCCCGCCTCGCCGATCTCGCCGAACGCCTCAGCCATCACATTCCCGAGGTGGAGCCTGATATCCTTGTTCCGGGCCGACATAACGATATTCTGGTCGCTGATACCGTAGACAAGCGCCGTATTCACTCCCTCGAGGTGGATCAGGATATCGGCAGCCTGCGGGAGTGCGTCACGGTTCCTGATGTAGCCGACGTTGGAGAAGAGGTACCCGCTCTTGATCCTCCGGTTCTTGATGGCACTCCCGATGATCTCCACGGTCTCCAGCGATATGGAGGGAGAGGTGATCTTGTCGAGGAGGTCGGAGTCGGTCAGAGGAAGGAGAAACGCCGCGTAGTTGAGATCTTGAGGCGTGACATTCCTCTTGAAATCTCTCGTATCCGCCCGGATACCGTAGAGTAGCGCAGTGGCCACCGATTTACTCACGGGGATATCGAGCTCCATCAGGTACTGGGCCATGATGCTCGCCGTGGCACCGATCCCGGGCCTAATATCGATGAAATCGGCGACGACAGAAGGGTGCTCATCGTTCTTGTGATGATCGATGATGATGTTGACCCGGGTGGTCTTCGGAAGTTTGTTGTTCACGCCCGGCCCCGACGAGTCGACCAGGGCGATGTAGTTGCACTCC
>JAAZOW010000039.1 GCA_012797575.1 Methanomicrobiales archaeon
CCATCTCCTCAGTCCCGCTCGATCTCGCCACCGGCCTCCCGGATTGTCTCCTCAACATGCTGGAGCAGATCGATATCGTGAGTGGCAAAATCCAGCATTGGAAATCGTGCCACGAGAGGGATGGGCTTAAAGATCGCAAGCGGCGGATTCCCACTGCGTACCGGATTTTCTCCCGGAGCGATGACCGCAGTCGTTCCGTCTGCCCAGACGGCGAGGTTTCCGTAACCCTGTGCATCCCAGATCTTTTCGATGATCTTTCGTGTATGGAGCATCTTCTCTTCCTGGATGAGACGATGCCGGGCAAGGGTATCAACCTTCCGGAATGGGAACGCCAAATGGGCAGGAGGCTCCGACGCCCTCTGGGTGGCACTCATTCCTGGTTCGGGCGAGCAGGATCCTCTCTTTCGAGGAGCGATTCCCAGTAGTCGCGATTCTTGATGCACCCCGGATCAGGCGCATGGACATCTCCAAAGTATGCCCACCCACGAGCCCTGCATCCCCCGCAGATGTACTTGTTGCTGCAGTCGGCGCATGAACCGGAGAGACGGCTCCGATCCCGCAGTCCCTGCAGAACCTCGGAGGAGTGCCAGATATCCAGAAACGGAGTATCCCGCACGTTTCCAACGACAATCGGCAAAAAGACACATGGTTGAACGTTTCCCTCGGGCTCGATACTACAGTACAGCCTCCCTGCGCCACATCCACCGATGAAGTCAGCAAGGAGCCCGGTCTTCCCCTCTATCGCCTCCCCGGCATAGAAATGCCCGACAGGAACCCCGCCCTCACCGGCGAGCGCCACAGGCGCGACCTGCGGGGCGGTGGTGAGTGCCTCAGGGCCGTTCCCTTCCCGGGTCCGGGCCAGCAGGTAGCGCATCAGATCCCAGCGTTCTTCAGGAGCGATATCCTGGTCGGCCATCTCCACACCTCTCCCCGTCGGTATGAAGTTGAAACACATGAGCCGGTTCACCCCGAGATCCGCCGCAAGGCTGTATATCTCCGGGATTTCAGCGTAATTTGCCCGGGTGACCGTGGTCGCTATGCAGGTGTAGAACCCCGCTGCGACTGAGTTCTTGACACCCGCGATGGTTCGGTCAAACGCGCCCGGGATGCCTCGCATGGCATCGTGGCTCGCCGCATTCTTCCCATCCACGGATATCTCCACGTACTCGACGCCGGCATCCCGGATCCTTCCTGCCATCTCAGGGGTGATGAGGGTGCCGTTCGTAGCAAGCGCCACGTAGATGTCGTTTTTGTGGGCATGGGCCGCCACCTCGAAGAAGTCTTTCCGCATAAGCGGCTCCCCCCCCGAGAAGGCGATGACCACCACACCGGCGTCTGCCAGCTCCTCGATGAGGCGTTTTGCTTCATCGGTACCGAGTTCGTTGGGGAGGGGCTCCTGCGCATCCAGGTAGCAGTGGACGCAACGGAGGTTGCAGCGGTGGGTGAAGTCCCAGACAACCATGAAGGGAGCATTCACGACCTGGGGCATGGTGATACCGTAATGGGCGATCCCTGTAAGCACGTTCTGCAACCCCCTCAGAAAGACAGTCTCTCCAAGTCCTCTCTTGATATCATCCTCGCTCACCCCGAAGAGGGCGCTGCTCCGGCGGAGGGTGTGCCCCACCATATGGCTCGCTAGCCTGCACCTCCAGCACAACCCGTCAGTCGGGTTCAGGTAGTACTGAATCGCGTTTTCAAGGCGGTTCCCGCACTCGTCATCCTGGATAACGAACCGGAGGAGAGCGCGGGCAACCGGGTTTCCGAGCCACCGCCGGACCGCCGGAAGCGCATGAATACGATCATCTGTCATTGCCTGGTTCAGCTCCCTACCGCCCCCGGGATTGTTCCATTCCGTGGGCGATCCGGATCCCTTCAGATGGCTGAGATGGCTTAAAGGTTACCCGCCCGATCCCACCGATCTCCCAAACAGCCACGGCGAGATCACGAGCGCTGATCCAAGGATGAGACTGGCGAGGGCCACCGGGGAGAGGGGAAACGTTCCGGGGATAGCAAGAAGCGTTGCGTAGAGATACCAGAACGGAAGGAGCCCCTGCGCGTGCGGGGTGGCCGTGACGAGCCCCGAGAGCGCGATGGCTGCCATGACTGTGACGATCGCATACAGATGCCCCTCACCAGACGAGCCCGGAGCAGCCGCTACGATGACGCCGAGGGCGTTTGCCGCGACCACAGCGGATACGAACGATACGGCCACCTCCGGAGTAGCAGGTAGGTGGACGAACAAGAAGGCAGCGAGGGGAACGGCGATCTGGGCTCCATCGAGGAGAGTGTTTGCAAGTATGTATCCAGCAGTCAATCGACGGGGAGAGATGGGCAACATGGCCATCCGCTCAAGCATACCGTTCTCGCGGAGGCGGACGAGCCCGATCGATGACCCGAAGACCCCCGAAAAGATCACGGCGACCGTGATACCGGTGGCCGGCAGGGATACGGGCAGATCAGCGAATATGAGGGGGAGCAGGAGCGCCGCCGGAAGGGCGAACTTGAAGAAGAGCCCTCGACGGTCCCGGAGGTCCGTGATGATCTCTTTCTGGAAGAGCGAGTCAGGACGCACCCGATTCCCCTCCCGTATACGCGAGAAAGACGTCCGGGAGTCCAGGGGCGCGGAGGTCAGCGCCCACGACCTCCCCGCCCTGCGCCGCCACTGCGTGGACGACCCGAGCGAGGAGGGACGATGGGCCGAGCCCATCCGGCGTAGCCGCGACCGTTATGGAAAACCCCTCCCCCCGCTCCTCTGCACCGATGCCCTCGACGCCAGGAATCTCCTCAAGCGGCCGGGTGTCGATCGGCGCCTTCAACCGGAGCTCGATCATCACCACCGCACCGAGCGACCGGATGAGCGCAGATGGTTCACCTGAGACGAGCAGTCTACCCCGGTCAAAGAGGGCGACCCGGTCCGCGAGGTCTGCCGCCTCACTCACGTCATTTGTGGAGAAGATGACGGTAGCTCCCTGCCGGGCCGCATCACGGAGAAGCCCGGCGAGGGTGATCCGCGCCCGGTAATCAAGTCCGATCGAGGGCTCGTCCAGCAGAATGAGGGAGGGATCATGTGCCAGGGCTTCGATGATCCCGAGTTTTCGCCGCATACCGTAGGAGTATCCAGAGACCGGATCGCCTAACCGCTCCCGGAGTCCAAAGGCTTCGAAGAGGCCCTTGAGTCGGTCATGCGCCGCCTCGGGGTCCATGCCGTAGGAGCGGGCGAAGAACCAGGCATTCTCGTACCCGGTGAGCGCCTCCCAGTGGGCGGTATGATCAAAGAGCATCCCGGTGCCGTGCATCGTTGCCCGCCCAGCGGGCGGGCGCACAACGGACCCATCGTCAGGGGGGATGAGGCGTGCGATGACCTTGAGCAGGGTGGACTTCCCCGATCCGTTCGGTCCGAGGAGACCGAGGATCTCACCCTTCCCTACGTCGAGCGTGACACCGTCGAGCGCCCGGACGGTGCCAAACCACTTCGTCACATCCCGCAGGGTGACGGCCATCCCTCTCCCTCACCGGAACTCGAGACGGGTGGACCGGGTGACCCGGACCGCCCCTTCAGGAACTGTCTCGGCGACCTCGTAGACGAGGACCCGATCACCCCGACGCACAACCTGCCCCACGACCCTCCCGCGCAGGATATGCTGATGAAAACCAGGAGCAAACCTTCTTGCCCGGGCAAAGACGACCACCTGGGCATCAGGGGCCTGCACCCTGACCACCTCCCATCCCGATCCTGCGGGCCACATCCCGGATGGTGTCCTCTGTGACCCGGGAGAGCCCCCGGGTCCGGGCATGCTCCTCGACCGCCAGCCGCGCCATCGGCCATACAGACGGTGGCATCCGTGAGAGGATCTCCTCAGCCTCCTCTGTCCAGGGTATAGCGTCGGAGGGGAGATCGGGCACCATGACCGGCGTCTCCGATGGTGCGGTGATGAGAACGTTTGTTGTGCTCATACGGGCAAGGTTCATGGCGTTCGAGCCGATACATGACACCTCCTCCCGGTGGAGCCCATGACGCCCAAGGACGAGGAGCCCTGCCCCTCTTGCCGCAGCATAATGGTGCACCTGCGGGCAGACCCTGCCGGCGATGACCGCCGTATCGATCGGAGCGCCCAGGGTTCGCGCAAGGGCCGCCCCACGCTCCAGGTTCCGCCGGTAGAGATGTTCAAGGCCCCGATCGATGATCTCATCATGGAGACGCTCCTGAGCCGGGAAGTCGAATCGACGTTGCGCCTCCTCCGGCAGGACATCGGCGATGACCGGGAAGACTCCGGCATGGAAGTAGGGATCGTAGACGGCCACCGCCTCCAGTGGGGCGTCGAATGCGGCGGCGATCGTGGCCGCGCGGTGCAGGGCTGCGTAGCCGGCATCGCTCCCATCCACGCCCACGACGATCGGACGGCCTTTCAGGTTCCATGGCCGGCGGACCAGCAGGAGATCGCTTGTGCTCCCATACAGGAGGACCCGCTCGGCGAGGCTCCCGAGGGGCACCTCCGGAGTCTGTCCGTGCCCGGTTGCGCCGAGCACGACGAGATCCGGGCGCTGTTCCTGAATGAGGCGGAGGATCTCGACGTACCCCCTCCCTTCGGCCGTGATCGCCTCAAACGGGATATCCCGTGCGGCGGCCTTCGCCGCCAGCGGCGCGAGGTAGGCGTCAGATATGAGCGCCATACCCCCGGATATCAGGTCGTCGTGCGTCTCTCGCAGTGAATCGAGCTGTTCCTCCTCCTGGTATCGTTCAGGAAGGCCGGGTTCCATATCCTCAAAACGCTGCCGATGCATCCGGGCGGCATAGACATGGCAGCCGGTGCACCGGCCCCCGCCGGTGGCTGCGGCAAAGGCGAGGGCCGCCTCCTCCGCCATATCCGAGCAGGGGGAGCCGTCCACCCCTACGAAGATCTGCTGGTACATTGTCGTTCATCCGGGAAAGACAGTGCAGATGGCATAAATGCTTCGGATGAGATCGGTTCGGCACGAAGGGGGTACCAGTATCCTGGATGGTACGATACAGACAGATAGCATACATCGCAGGGATTCGGGCGCGGTACATGGCCTCCCTCTTCTAACGAGCGCGCATCAAGAGACCTGGTCCGACGAGTGCTGATAAGGTGCCCCTCGGGCTGACGGCCGGGGCTCCTCCCTGTTCCGGTCCCCCCTTCCGGACAATCTCGCTATCGGCCACAAGGCTCCCACACTACCGGAGCCCGGTGAGGAGAAGAAGAAGGAGGGAGGGGATGCGCCCGCTCCTATTCCCCGGCTATAGCCGTTACATTCTCGGTCAGGTTCCCTACTGCAGCCTGCGTGGCCGGACTGATGGCGGTGGGCGACACGATCCTCCAGATCTTGCCGGTGCTCGTGGACTTATCAGGCCCCCCCACGTCGTTTGTCAACACATACATGTCGTGGTTCGTATCTTCACCAAATCCGCGCAGGAACAGACCCAGATCCTCGCCATTTCCGGCGGTGACATTCAGCGTCTGAGCCTGCCACATGGCATTATCTTCGGGTGTCAGGTCCGCGGCAGTCTCGGGCAGTGCTCCCTCGGCCCACCCCGTCGGCGGTGTCGCGGCGAGGATGGTGCCGTTTCCTACCGTCCGGCTATCGCTCCAGTAACCGAAGATATACCTGCCCTGGAGACCCATGACGGTATTCCCACGGTAAACGCCGCCACCGACGATCACAATCCCAAGGTCATGTCCACCCTCAAAGATGGGCCCGATCAACGGCTCTCCCAGAAGGCCGGTGGTGTTACAGGACTCCCCCGGAGCCGTGGGGGCGTTGGGGTCGAAGCAGTGTGTCCCCTCACGGATGTTCCAACCGTAATTTCCACCATTCAAGACGATATCCACCGACTCGAAGAGATCCTGGCCTGCCATGGCGACAAAGAGTGCATCGCCGCCACCGACATCAAAGGCCATGTAGGCGGGGTTGCGGAACCCATAGGCGTAGATCTCTGGCAGGACCGTCTTGTAGGCGTAAGAATCGAGGATCTCGGGCTGAATCTGAGCAAACGGGTTATCAGGCGGTATACCATAGAGGGTACCGGCAAGCGTCGCCCATGTCGGTTCAGGTGGATTTTCGGGCTGGTTGACGTTTACCGTCTGGTTCATAGTCCCGGTCGCGTTCGGCGGGATAGTTACACCGGTGGCGCTGCTGTCCACATCGATCCGAAGGATCTTGCCGTAGATCTTCGTGAGATCCTGAGCGTTGCCGATACCAGGGGTATGTCCGTTCCCAACATCGTTCCCCTTCCCACCATCACCGAGGGATATGTAGAGGTACCCATCATCGGGGCCAAAGGCGAGCACGCCACCGTTATGGTTCTGGTAGGGCTTATCGATGTACATCAGGATCTTCTCAGACGACATATTCACCTGGCCCGGGTTATCGGGATCAACCTGGAACTCAGATATATGGTTCGTGCAGCTCCATCCCTCGGGGGCCTCCGGCCGTAGCGGCGCGCTGTAGAAGACATACACCTTACCGTTGTTCCGGTAATTGGGGTGGAATGCTATCGAGAGCAGGCCGCGCTCATCGTAGGTTGGGTCGAGGTCCACGAGGCTGTCCTGAAGATCGAGGAACGGTTCCTCGGCGATAGTCCCGTTTGCATCGATGATCTTCACAAGACCGATCTGGTCCACGACAAAGAGCCTCCCCGTCCCGTCTTCGGGCGACGTGATCATCATAGGCGATGTGAAATCCTTACCTACGAGTTCAAGACCGATCTCGGCCGTAAAGCCAGGTAAAGGGGATAGACTCGTCCGTGACTCGTTGTTCTCGAACGTTGCGGCAAGCGGAGACCCCGCGTTCGTGAGATCCGTTCCATTACCAGCCACGCCCTGCGTGCCTTCTATCGTCTGGTTTGAACTTTCACTGGTGCCACTGAAATTGCTCAACCCCTCCTGCTGTGCACCCGCACCCACAACGAGCACGAGGAGGAGGAGGGATGCTATGACAAGGGTAATTTTTGTCATGCGGGTTCGGACAGGATATGAGGATATATAATAGTTATGTCAGGTTGTCCGGCCACAGCCTCAGCCCATGAGGGTTGAGTTTGCCGAACTCAGCCTTCTTTGATCATGAACCAGAGAATGATCGAGTTATGAGGGGGGAGCTCTGCTCCCATCCCCTGGCCCGACTCATGAGGACGACGACACCGATCACTGGGGTGGCACGATCCTCCAGGCTTTGCCGGTGCTTGCAGAAGCATCCGGCCCTCCCGTATCGTTTGTCACCACATACATATCCCGGTTCGTATCCTCGCCGAACCCGCGCACGAACATACCCAGGAACTCATCATCCCGGCCGGAGACCTTCAGTTTCTGAGCTCTCCACATGGTGTTCCCCTCCGGCGTCAGATCCGCGGCGGTCTTGGGCCGCTCACTCTCGGCCCATCCTTCTGGCGGTGTGGCGACGAGGAGGATGCCGTTTCCTTTGATCCGGCTATCACCCCAATAACCAAAGATGCATCGGCCCTGAAGTTCAGGGACGGAGGGGCCACGGTAAAGGTAGCCGCCGACAACAACAAGGCCCAGATCGTGACCACCTTCAAAGATGGGTCCAATCAATGGCTCGCCCAGAAGTCCGGTCACGTTACAGCTCTTCGGGGGCTGTAGCGGCTTATCCGGGTCAAAGCAGTGTGTTCCCTCGTGGATGTTCCATCCGTAGTTCCCGCCCTTCACGATGACCGTCACCGACTCAAAGAGGTTCTGGCCTGCCTCACCGACGAAGAGCGCGTTGCTTCCGCCGGAATCAAAGGCCATGTAGGCGGGGTTTCGGAGCCCGTAGGCGTAAATCTCGGGTGGAACCGTCTTGTAGGCGTAAGAATCGAGGATCTTGGGTTGGGTCTTTGCAAACGGGTTATCAGGCGGTATGCCGTAAAGGCTGCCGGAAGACGTTATCCACGTCGGTTCAGGCGGGTTTTCCGGATGGTTGACGTTCACGTCGCCAGTAGGGCCCTCCTGGGCCGGCACGCTTCCGGCAGTAGTGCTATCCACATCGATCCGGAGGATCTTCCCATAGATCTTTGTGAGATCCTGGGAGTTTCCGATACCGGGAGTATGTCCGTTCCCGACATCGTTTGCCTTCCCGCCGTCCCCGAGGGATATGTAGAGGTAGCCGTCGGTAGGCCCGAAGGCGAACTGACCGCCGTTGTGGTTTTCGTAAGGCTTATCGATGTACATCAAGATCTTCTCAGACGACATATCCACCCTGTTCGGGTTGTCCGGGTCG
>JAAZOW010000289.1 GCA_012797575.1 Methanomicrobiales archaeon
CTGCCTGGTGCGGGGCGGCGGCCCGGAGCGTGGCGTCGAGTGCGACATCACCGGTTCCGGTAGGATGCCGGGCCGATACGTACCTCCCTGCCTTCCCGGCAGAGAACGTCTCAAGCCGCCTGCCTGAAGCCCTCTGCCGTTCCAGGGTATCCCGCCCCTGCGGCAGGTTCACCCGATCGGGATCGACCGGATCCCCAACCGGGAGAACAGTCTCATGTGTAGCGCCTCCACTAGAGGGAGGCGGCTCTCCGTCATGCCCGCCGGAAGATCCATCATCATCTCCATCGTCCCGGGGAGCGTGGTCGTGCCCCTCCAGGGATCTGTCGAGGTCTCCTGGGTCGAGCTTCGGCTCCTCGAACGGTTTTCGGCGCATCCGGTGCGGGAGTGCGAGTTCCATAGCTTCCCGGACATCGTCGCGAGTGACGGCGGTCCGCCTGCCAAGGGCGGCGATCGTCTTTGCCGTGCGGACGACGGCGATATCGGCGCGGTGGGTTCTGACCCCGAGTTGGATGCATGCCTTCACCACCGCATCCAGAAGGACGTCATCGATCGTGACCGATGGTAGCAATACCTGTGCGGCGACGATCTCTTTGCGAAGTTCCTCCTGCGCCGTGCCGTAGATCTTCCGGCATTCCCCGGGATCGCGCTCGAACGCCTCAGCGGCCCTGACAATCGCCGCCCGCTGAACGGGATCCTCGATCCCTTCCACAGTAACCTGTAACCCGAATCGATCGAGCAACTGCGGCCGGAGTTCCCCCTCTTCTGGGTTCATGGTGCCAACCAGAATGAACCGGGCAGGATGGATGAACGATATCCCCTCCCGTTCCACGACGTTGACACCCATGGCAGCGGCATCGAGGAGGACATCGGCCACGTGGTCGTCGAGCAGGTTGACCTCATCGATATAGAGGATGCCCCGGTTGACCGCCGCGAGGATACCCGGATCGATGGCCATCACTCCTTCACGGATCGCCCGCTCCACGTCGACGGTGCCCACCACCCGGTCTTCGGTCGCCCCGAGCGGGAGATCGACGACGCGGACCCGGCGCTGCTCTACGTCAAGGTCCACACCAGAGATCGCTCTTTCGGCACAGGCGCTGCACACGCCACCGAAGCCTGCAGGATCGCAACTATAAGGGCAGCCCCGGACCACATCAATCTCGGGGAGCACGTCGGCAAGCGCCCTGACCGCAGTGGATTTTGCAGTTCCTTTCTCACCGCGGATGAGTACTCCGCCGATACCCGGGTTGACGGCATTGAGCAGGAGTGCGCGCTTCATCGTCTCCTGGCCGACGATAGCGGTGAACGGCAGGACGTTCTTCCGTGCTTGGTAGGACATATGGAAAAGTACGATGCACAAGATGTTAAATAATTTCAATTTCGTAACATATCATGAGGAAGAAGAGGTGGGGGCAGCCCTGCCCCCCGCCCAAAACTGGGGGCCTTAAAACTCTTCCGCGATGCCATACCCGTAGGACCGCAACGCCAGACTCCCTTTCTGCTCCGGGTATGCGCTCAGCATGAGCCCCCGTATCTCCAGGAACTCCTCGGCAGAAACAAGGGAGACAGGTTGGATCACCTCCGCCTCGTCGGGGATCATCGACCAGGAGTGGATGTAGTAGATGTCAGGCAGTCCCTCCTGTTCGTGTATATAGAGATCTTTTCCGCGCACGAATGCCCCATCGATGTCACCACTCCGCGGCGCAAGGTAGATCCAGGCATCGCGGTCGGTATCGAGGAAGATCTCGCCTTTCTCAGATCGAATGCACTTTATCTTTCGGGGGCGTTCGGGGCGTAGCGGGAAGACCCCGGTCGCGAGATCGGGGACGGGCGCTCCGCCGCCCTTCCCGTAATACGTTTCGAGACGATAGATTTTTCTTCTCACCTCTCCTAATAGGA
>JAAZOW010000109.1 GCA_012797575.1 Methanomicrobiales archaeon
GAGGCGCTGGTCCAGGGGATCGCAGAACCGGTGCTTCATGCCATCCGCACCGGGTTCTCTGTCACGTCGATCAGGGAGGAGGACGGAGGCTTTGCGGTAAGCGACGGCAGGGAAACCATCCACGCCGATCGCCTAATATCGACCATCCCGCTCCAGAGCCTGCTCCCCTGCCTCCTGAGTGTCCCTGCGGAGGTGCAGGCGGCCTGCGATTCCCTCCGCTACAACTCGCTCTGCTCGGTCTTCATCGGCCTTGCAGGAGAAGTTCCCGATATATCATGGCTCTACGTCCCTGATGAGGCGGTGGGCCACTTCAACCGGGTCTCGTTCCCCTCGAACTACAGCACCGAGGTCGCCCCACCGGGCCACTCCTCGATCCTCGCCGAGATCACCTACAACGACGGCGACACGATCTCACAGATGACGGATGCCGATATCATTGAACATACCGTCGCGTCGCTCATCGCCGCGGACCTCATCCCTTCGCGGGACAAGATCGTCTACACCGGCATCGAACGGACGAGATTCGCATACGTCGTCTACGACATCGATTATCAGAAGAACATCGCAATCGTCCATGAGTTCCTCCGGGAACGCAACATCGACCTCGTCGGACGGTTCTCACAGTTCGAGTACCTCAACATGAATGACTGTATCAAGAGCGCAATCGACTTTGTGAGGAGCTTTCCATGAAGATCAACTTTTTTGTCGAAGACATGCTCTTCTTCAAGCACATCGGGTGCGCAACCCTGGCAAAGATGCTCTATACCGCACTCGCCAGAGAGGAACCCTGCCTGAAGGTGGCCTGGAACGCCCGTGGCCGCGACTTCGATCTCGTCCACTACCACACCTTCGGCCCCCTTGCCCTGACGAACAAGAAGTACAGTCTCGGTGTCAAGGTGCTCACGGCTCACTCGACCCCTCGACTCAACGCTGGCAACCTCGTCTTCTCCGGGGCAGTGAACCACCTATACCCTGACATCTACGGGAGCTTCGACCACATCATCACCATCTCATCCCTCTGCGATAAGGAAGTCCGCGAGATCGCCCCGGACGTCTCGACCACGCTCATCCCGAACGGTGTGGATAGGGAAAAATTCCAGCCGAATTCGGAGAAGCGGGCGGCATTCAGGGAGAGGTACGGCATCGACGAAGACGAATGGATGGTGCTCACCGTCGCCCAGCAGACGCCACGGAAGGGCATCTACGACTTTCTCGCTCTCTCCCACGAGCACCAGGATATCAGGTTTGTCTGGGTCGGAGGGTTCCCGTACGGGAGGTTCTCTCAGGACCACAGCCTAATCGAGGAGCGGAAGAACTGCTGTGGAGAGAATGTCCTCTTCACCGGTTTTGTCGATGATATCACCGCTGCCTACTGCAGTGCCGACGTCTTCTTCATACCCTCCTACGCAGAGGGGCTTCCGATGGTCGCCCTGGAAGCGTTCGCGACCGGTCTTCCGGTTGTCGCCCGGAGGATCCCTGAGTTCACCGAGAACTTTGGAGATACTGCCCTGTACTTCGATCAGATCGAAGAGGCTGGTATACTGCTCAAAGACCGGAATCTGCTCGAGCAACATGCATCTCTCGCCCGACCGTTCACGGAGAGGTACGACATCAGGGCGATCGCGAATCTCCATATCGATCTGTATCGTGAGCTGGCTGGGTGAACGATCCCGCGCTCATCGGCGCGAGGCTTCACGCTTCGCCCCTCGTAGATACGTGACGGACAGCATATATGCCTCTCCGATCTCAGGGTCGATGGGATCGTCTCCTGAATATCGACCCTTTTCCTTCCATGGTGCCGCCAGTGGTCTGCGGCATCACACTTATAGTGAAACGGCATCAACAACTATGGCGAGGTTGGTCGAAGGATGATCTCCGTAGTTGTGCCGGCATACAATGAAGAGCAGAACATCGAACGCTGTCTGCGGTCGCTCGCCAACCAGACGGTGCCGAGAGAGACCTACGAGATCATCGTCGTCGATGGAGGATCGAGGGACAAGACCCAGGAGCTAGCCAGACCCTTTGCGGATAAGGTCTTTATCCAGACGAGCGAGCGGGTAGGGGGAGCCCGGAATGATGGGGCAATGGCCGCGAAGGGAGATATCATCGCCACGACGGATGCTGACTGCATCCTCCCCCCTGACTGGGTGGAGCGGATAGAGAAGAACTTCGCGGAGAGGGATATCGTGCAGCTCTACGGCCCGGTATACCCGATCGAGGATGGTCTCCGGAACCGACTCTCGCTTGCCGGCGCAAATACCTTCTCACGTCTCGGCTACCACACCCGGACGATCTACTTCACGCTCGGATGCAACACGGCGTTTGACCGTGATGCGTTCGTCAGGGCGGGGATGTACCGGTGCATCGATGCCGGGGATGACCTTGAGATCGCGCAACGCATGCGGAGGATCGGGGCGGTCTACCTCGATCCCGGTCTTGCGGTCGGTTTTTCGATGAGACGTTACCAGCAGTTTGGAACACTCAAATCAGTCTATGAATGGCTATATATCGTTTTCCGCGGGGGTGACGCCTCCAGTGTCACCTACTCAAAGCGGGAATATAAATAATCTCCCACTCTGACATGGAGAATCGAAGACCTGATCCGGAATCCCGCACCGAAGCAGTGAGGAAGGGCGATTCATGCGGGTTTGCACGCCTCCTCGGCATGGAGGTCACCAGGGTTGCTGATGGGTGCGTCAGGGTGGCCATGCAGGCGGAGGGCATGGAGAACGCCTACGGCACGGTCCACGGGGGCGCTATATTCGCCCTTGCCGACCATGCCTTCGGCATCGCCGCGAACCTGGATGGGGTGGGCCAGGTAGCGATCTCTGCCCATGTTCACTACCTCTCTCCCCCTGTGGCGGGCATGCCGCTCGAAGCGGTCGCCAAACGGGTTTCGGAGACGGAGAAGACGTCTGTGTATGCGGTGGACGTCTATACGGGCGATCGCCACGTCGCCTCGTTTGAGGGGATTGGGTTCAAGATCGGGTTTGTGGAGTAAGGCGATCCTGCCCGCCCCGCCTTGTGAGGAACTGCTGGTGGTACTCTTCAGCGCGCCAGAACACCCCCGCGGGCTCGATCGTGGTGACGA
>JAAZOW010000200.1 GCA_012797575.1 Methanomicrobiales archaeon
TCGATTTTGCGGAATACGCGGTCTTCTCGGGGGAAGAACTGCCGCACGACCCCGTTACTCTCACGGCGGCGAAGTACCGGTTCCTGAACCTGCTCGGCGAGTACCTCAGGGAAGGGGGGTTCCCGCAGGTCGTCCTTGGTGATGAGACGATCCGGCGGGATCAATTGAGAGCATACTACGATAGTATCGTCTACCGTGACATCGTGCGGGTCAACAAGGTGCGCAACCAGAAGGCGCTCGGCGATCTGCTCGCATACTGCATGACAAACGTAACCTCTCCCTACTCCTATCGGAGCCTCCAGGAGATGCTCGGCATCGATATCGGAACCATCAAGGAGTACCTCCACTATGCAGAGCAGGCAAAGATCCTCTTCGAGATCCCCTACTTCAGCTACTCACTGAAGGTACAGAGCCGGAACAACAAAAAGATCTACTGCATCGACAACGGCCTCAGGAACGCCGTCTCGTTCCGGTTCTCGAAAGACGAGGGAAGACTCGCCGAGAATCTCGTCTTTGTCGAACTTATGAAGCGAGGTCACGAAGTGTACTACTGGAAGAAGAAAGGCGAAGTCGACTTCGTCGTTAAAAACCCGGATCGGTCGCTCTCGGCCATCAATGTCTCCTACACGGACGCCCTCCCCGAGAGGGAAGAGGGAGCGCTGCTTGAGTTTGCGGACCTGTACGGCACGCGAGTGCAGGAGTGTATACTCCTCACGAAGGATACACAGAGAGAGGCAGGGAGGGTCCGGTATATCCCGCTCTGGAAGTGGCTACTTTTGCAGCGCTGAGCAGGCGCCGGGTCATGCAGAGATCATGGTATCATTCTCGGGGAAATGAGGTACCTCACCCCGGACAAGGAGAGCAGGCTCTATGGGGATAGGGGCGGAACTCCTCCGCCATCATCCTCTACGGGTCGTTTTCCCGCGGCGACTTCCACGAGGGGAGCGATCTCGACCTGATCATCGTCGGGGACTTTCGCGAACGGTTCCACAAAGCCGGGCGGCAGCCATCCTCGATCTGACCGATCGAACCGATCTGCTACACCGACGAAGAGTTCGCCGAACTGGTCCGGAGCGCTAACCCGTCCATCCTCCAGGCGGAGACCCACGGCACCGGTCGCGGGCCAGGATCACTTTGCGGTTTCTTCGCCTGCTCCGCGATGATCTCATCAAACGTCCCGTCGGGGCCCTTCAGATCCAAGATCTCCTCGTAGGTTTTTTGTTGCACCCTGTAGTCACCATCAGTGTGCCCTGAATAGTTACTCTGGAACAAAAGTGGATGAACTCGGGTATGATCGCGCCACGTGTTGCGGGCAGGCCTTTCACCGAACAGGGTTGTCCTCAACAGATGAATCTCCCCTTGCGGAGCCAAACCCGCCCGCCGATGAGCCCAGCAGAGGCGGAATACTCATTATTTGAGAGGAAGGCTCCTCTTCTGATATATCCTGTATAGATAGGTTGATGTCCTGCAACCAGTACTGTAGTAAGAATGAAAATACAGATCTGACCGCCGGGAAACCACCCGGTTGAACGACTCTGATGGTCAAAGAGCCCTGATTTTCGTCCAGAACCATGCCAAACGATCCCAACCACGCCAAACCCCCGACCGGATACCATCCTGCATGCGGCGCAGACCCCGGACCAAAAGTCTGGATACCCCCTGTCGCCTTCGTAGTGCTTCTCACCGCTCTCGCCGCAACAAGCTTCTATAACTACCTCCTCTTTCACACGATCGTCGAACTCGTCGCCGTGGGAATAGCGATAGCAGTCTTCACCGTCGCCTGGAACGCCTGGGAGATGCGGGAGAACATCTACCTGATCGTCATCGGCACCGGCCTCCTCTGCGTGGCCGGGATAGGACTCGTCCACACGCTCGCCTACGATGGTATGGGAATCTTCGTCGGCTATGACGCAAACCTCCCGACACAACTCTGGATCGCCTCTCGCTACCTCCTTGCCGGGACACTCCTCGTCGCACCGCTCCTGATCGAGAAAGGACCAGGTCCCCGGAAGATCCTTGTCGGATTTACCGGAATAACCATAGCACTCCTCCTCTCGATCTTTGCCTTCCCGATCTTCCCTGACTGCTACATCGAGGGGTCAGGGCTGACGACGTTTAAGATCGTGAGCGAGTACGTCATATCAGCCCTGCTGGTTCTTGGAGCCATCGCGTTTTACCGGGTGCGAACCACCTTCTCACCCCTGGTATCGCGCTACCTTATCGCGGCTATACTCGTGCTGATCCCGTCAGAGCTCGCCTTCACGCTCTACGTCAGCGTCTACGGGATCGAGAACATGATCGGCCACCTCCTGATGGTGCTCTCGTATGGCCTCTTCTACGTAGCCTTCGTTGAGTTCGGTATCCGGCAGCCCTGCGCGGTGGTCTTCACCGATCTGGCGAGAAGCGAGAGACAGCTGCGGCGGGAGAAAGACCGGCTTGGACAATACCTGGATATCGCCGGCGCCCTCTTCGTCGCTCTCGACCGGGACGGCCGGATCACCCTCATCAACCGTCGGACATCAGAGATCCTCGGCTGCTCAGAGGAGGAGGTCATGGGCGAGCTCTGGGCCGATCGGTTCATCCCCGCCAGAGAGCGTGAACACTTCCACACCCTCTTCACCGGACTGATACAGGGTGATATCGAGTCCGGCGAGTTTGAGAGGACAGCGGCCCTCACTGCGGAGGGTGATGAGCGGATCATCGAGTGGAACAACACCACAATCCAGGACATGGACGGAACCATAATCGGGACGCTCAGCTCCGGAAAAGACATCACCGAGCAACAGCTCGCAGAGGAGGCGCTCAATAAGGCAAACGAGAAGTTAAACCTCCTCTCAGCGATCACCCGCCACGATATCCTCAACCAGATCACCATCGCACGCGCCTACATCGACTTCTCTATCGAGGATACCAACACCCCCGGCACCCTTGACTACCTCAAACGCGCCCAGTCTGCCGTGGACGAGATCCAGAAACAGATCGAGTTCACCCGGAACTACCAGGACATGGGGGTGAAAAGGCCCGTCTGGCAGAGGCCGGAGGAGCTCATCCTGGAGAGCGCCGCAGAGCTGGCCCTCCTGGCGGAGATTCAGGTCGATCTCGCAGGCCTTGAGATCTATGCCGATCCGATGGTGAAGAAGGTCTTCTACAACCTCATCGACAACGCCGCCCGCCATGGCAAGAATATAACGGAGATCCGCATCTCCCGGGCGAGGGCAGGACAAGATCTCCTGATACTCTGCGAGGACGATGGCATCGGCATCCCGGACGAGGAGAAGGAGGCGATCTTTCGAGCGACCTACAGGAGACGGCATGGGCACGGGCTGTTTCTGGTTGCAGAGATCCTCGGGATCACCGGGATGTCTATCCGCGAGACAGGAGTCCCCGGGGAAGGGGCACGGTTTGAGATCCGGGTGCCAAACGGAGGGTGGCGCGACGCAGGCGCCCCTGGTATGGGGGGTTCTTCTACGTCGATACCGGATCGTCCAGCCGAGCAGTCTTCATCAGACCCAGTTCACAGGTGACAGAATCGACCTGTTACCGAAGGGAGACGTCTGCTCCACAGCCTGAAGATATACGGCACTCGCAAAGTCAGGCCACTGCCGCAATTTCGCGTGACTGTTGGCGCTCCATCCCCCACGTCATGAAGATACGGCGGTCGCCACCTTACAGATCGCGACTGAGGCGCACATCAACCTCTGCCGACATGAGCAACCCCCCCACAGCGGTACCCGATGGAGAGACTTGCCGCGTATACCATAGCAACCCGAACGCCACCCCTTGACGCCTGCACCACCTCAGACCCAAATAACAAGACTCATCCCTCCCCCGCCCCCATCCTCTCACCAGGAGAGAACACCGGATTGTCCCCCGCCACCCTGTACCGCCAGCTGCCCGGAGAGGGCCTCGACGCATTCATCGCGGCGTTCCAGAAAACCGCTGCCCGCGACCCGTTCGGCACCGCCTTCATCGTCCCGACCTCCCGCCTCGCCCGGGAGATCGTCCGCCGCCTCAGGGACGAGGGCTCCCCGGTCGTGTCCAGCACGGTCACAACCCTCTCCGGGTTCGCCCACAACGTGCTTGCAACGGAGACGGTGATCTCCGGGACCGAGTCCCGGCTCATCCTCACCCGCCTCCTCTCCACCGGCCGGTACCCGCTCCTCGCCGGCGCCGGGGCAGTCGATGAACTCGCGACCCTGTTTGAGGTCATCTGCATGCGAAAGATCGACTACCCGGCTGCTCTCGGCGACCTCGCGACAGCAAAGTGCGCTGAGATCGCCCGCCTCTTCGACGCATACCACCAACTCCTCGATGAACACGACCTCGTCGATGAGAGCACGCTCTTTACCCGTGCGATCCGGATACCCTCCGATACGGCCTGGCCCCGGACGGTCTACGTCTACGGTCTCTTTGAGCCGATGCCACTCGAACGCGACCTGCTCCTTGCCCTGCGGTGGTCCGTGGAGGATTTTTACTACTCGATCCCCTACGCCGGAGATCCGACCGTCTTTGCCGATGACGGGGAGTGGTTGAGCCCGGATACGGTCATCGCCACCCCGAGCTCCCGGTCCAGGGCTGCCGATGATCGTATCCGCCTCGCAGAACGGCGCGACCGGCTCGACGAGGTCCAGGCAATCGCACAGGAGATACGCGATCTGGTCGCCGCCGGCGTGCATCCAGACGAGATCGTCGTCGCTTTCCCCGACCTCGCATCAGCACTGCCTTACGTGGACGAAGTCTTCCCTGACTTCGGGATCCCATACACCGGGTCCGGCGGTCGCCCCCTCTCCGCATCGCCTCTCGTCCGGACGCTGCTCGATATCATTACGGTTCCTGTCCGAGGTTACCGGCGCACCGACCTCGTCGCCCTCGCGACCTCCCCCTACCTGCCGATCACCTGCGCATGCGAGCTCGATCTCCTCTCCCGGGAGGCCCGGATAACCGCCGGAGCGCCCGCCTGGGGTGAACGGCTCGCCGCGCTCGCATGCGCCATCGACGAGGAGCGGCCGGCCCCCCCGAGATCCCGGCTCGCAGCCATGGCGGCCTCGATAGAGACGGTGCAGGACGCCGTCAGAGCGCTCCTCACCGATCTCTCGGCGCTTGAGGGGACGAAGACGGTCACCGGCCACCTTGCCGCCTACCGCTCGCTCCTTGAGCGGTGGCAGGCCCCGACCATGCCCGGGGAGGGCGATCCCGATCTCCTCGAAGAGGAAGCACAGGATCTCAGGGGGTTCGTCGGTCTCCTTGCGACGATCGAGCGCCTCGCCCGGCTGCTACCGGACGAGACGGTATCCCTTGCGGAGTTCTCCTCCCTGCTCGAAGGGTCTGCCGCCAGAACCCGGACAGCCCGCCGGCGGGACAGCGGCGGCGTCCAGGTGGTCGGTGTCCGGGAGGTCGGGCACCTCACCATCCCCTACCTCTTCATCGGCAACCTCATCGAGGGCACGATGCCACGGCTGACCACCCGGCTCCCGTTCACCACCGATGCCGAGACCCGGCGCCTCGGGACACGGTCGGGCGAGGATATACTCCGGGAGGAACGCTACTCCTTCACCGCCGCCCTGCTCTCCGCCCGCTCCAGGATCTACCTGAGCTACCCCGTGGCCGACGGGGCAACGCCGCTGGTCCGCTCCGGGTTCGTGGATACCGTCTGCGAGACGTTTGCCCCGGACACGTGGGGGAGCGATGAGTTCCCCGACTCCCGCCTCGCGGCAGCCCGGCAGGCCGGCACCCTCCTCGCCCGGGGCGACCTCCCCCCCCGGATGCCACCACCCCTCTCCGTCGGCGAGGCCATCCGCCGCCTCAACATAGAGAACTACCACCGGCAGGGCGGCTACGACTCCCCGTACGACGGCCTGCTCGACGGCGACCCGGTGGCCGTCACAGCGCTTGCTGAGCGTTTCGGCGATGGAACAATCTTCTCCCCAACAGCGCTCGAGACCTACGCCGACTGCCCGTTCCGGTTCTACCTGGAGCGGGTCCTCGGTCTCGCACCGCTGCCGGAGGCCGACCCGGACCTGACGGCGCAGGAACGGGGGAGCCTCATCCACCGGATCACCCACCGGTTCTACTCCGGCTGGACGGGTGACGGCAACGGCCCGGTCACCGAGACGGGGTACCCCGCCGCCCTCCAGCGACTCCTGGCGGTCGGCCGGGAAGAGTGTGACCGGTTCACGCTCGAGACCCCATCATGGCTCGCGGACAGGGAGCACCTCCTCGGGTCGCCCGAGGCGGGACGAAGCCTCCTTGAGCGGTTCCTCGAGCACGAGGTGGAGATCACGGCTTCCCGCTTCGTCCCGGACGCCTTTGAGGTCTCGTTTGGCCTCCCGGTGGTTCCGGGGGAGGTCGATGGGATATCGATACCTGATGCGGTCACCATCCCGCTCGGCGACGAGACCATCCGCCTGCGGGGCAGGGTTGACCGGGTCGATATCCTGCCTGAGGGGCGGTTCATGATCACCGACTACAAGACGGGGTCTTCGCACCCCCGGCTCAGGGATATCAGGGCGGGCAGGGCCCTCCAGCTCCCCCTCTACCTCCTGGCAGTCGAGACCCTGACCGGGATGGAGGGGGTTGCGGGCACCTACTACACCCTCAGGCGCGGGAAAATCCGGAACCAACCGGTCTTCTGGGACGCCGAGCTGAAGGACTGCTTCGCCTGCTTCCCCGGATCAGGCCGGAACAGTGTTGAGGATATCCGGGAACTCGTCGACGTCACGCTCGCATGGGTGCAGCGGTACCTCTCCGGGATACGCGCCGGGTGCTTCCCGCCCCGGTCGGACACCGGACCCTGCCCGGCGTACTGCGGGCTCAAGACCATCTGCCGGTTCGACGCCCTGCGGCTGCTCAGCGCGGAGGTGCAAGATCGATGAGACTGACTGAGCGCCAGGCGCGGGCGGCGTTTGACCATACGACGAGCAAATGTGTCACCGCCGGTGCGGGAACGGGGAAGACGCACGTCCTGGTGCAGAAGTACCTCAGCCTGCTCGAGGGGGGCACCAGCATCGGCAGCATCCTCGCACTGACCTTCACCGAGAAGGCGGCCGGCGAGATGAAGGTCCGGGTTCGCCAGGCGCTCGCGGGACGGAAAAGCGATATCCGCGACGAGTTCATGTGGGCGCGGATATCGACCTTCCACTCCTTCTGCGCCTCCGTCCTCCGGGAGTTCCCCATCGAGGCCGGCGTGGGACCATCCTTCACCATACTCGATGAGCGGGAGGCGTTCCGGCTCCGTGAGGAGGTGCTCGACGACCTCATCCATGGCACCCCGCCCGCCGGGTGTCGGGACGCGGTGATCGGTGCCCTCCGGGCGGTCGGGACCTACGAACTGAAGAACTACATCGAAGCGCTGTACACCCGGCGCGGAGCTGCAGAGACGTTCTTTGCCACCCTCGCACGGAGCGAAGAGGAGGTGCTCAACGCCTGGCGGACGGCCGTGGAACGGTATCGGGCGGAAGCCTTCACGACCTTCCTCGACCATGCCGCATCCCCTGTCGCGAAGCTCCGTGACCTTGCCACCCGCTACCCGGGCGAGCCCGATACCGCCGGAGCCTACCTCCGGGCGATCGAACCCTGCCTCGCCGGCGAGATCGCGGTCGCCGGGCTTGCCGAAGTTCACGGCGTCTCGCGGTTCCGCCGGAACATGGGGCAGAAGAAGAACTGGGCAGGAGACGACCTCAAAGAACTCCGGACGGCCTACGGTGCCCTTGATCAGTGCCTCAAAGACCACGCAGACGCCTGCCTGCTCACCCTCGACCCATCGGATCCCTTCACCGGGGTAACGCTCGACTTCTTCCGCGACCTCGGTATGGTCTTTTCGGCGTTTCTCGATGCGATCGAGGCCGAGAAGCGGCGCCGAAACGCCCTCGACTTCGACGATCTGGTGAACCGCACCCACCGGCTCTTCTGCGATCGAGAGGATATCGCCGAGACGCACTTCAGGAGCCGGTTCCAGTTTATCCTGATCGACGAGTTCCAGGACACCGACCCCACCCAGATCGCGATCATCCGCGCCATACTCGGCGACTCCGCGAACCTCTTCATCGTCGGCGATCCAAAGCAGTCCATCTACCTCTTCCGGGAGGCCGACGTCACGCAGTTTGCACATACCCGTGACCTCATCGAGGGCGACCTCGGCGGGGAGACGGTCGCGCTCGACGTCAACTTCCGGAGCACGCCCGAGGTCGTCGCGTTTACGAACGCTCTCTTCTCCGCTCTGATGGCCGAGGAGGAGCGGCCCTGGGAGTTCCTCTACGAGCCACTGCACCCCTTCCGCAGAGATGATGCCGGCTCAGTCGAGGTCCTCCTCTGCCCGAAGGTCAAGGATCGGGCTGCCGGCCGCCGGGCCGAGGCGGATATGGTGGCAAGGAAGATCCGGGCCATCGTCGAGCGGGAGGGAAAGCCGATCGTCCGCGCCGGTGGTGCCCGCCCGGCCGGCTACGGCGACGTCGCCATCCTCCTTGAGCGGCGGACGAATCTCGCCTACTACGAGTGGGCGCTCGCCCGCTACGGCGTCCCCTACCGCGTCCACGCGGGCCTCGGGTTCTACGAGCGCCAGGAGATCTACGACCTCTACACCATCCTCCGGTTCCTCATAAACCACCTGGACGATGTGGCGCTCTACGGTGCGCTGCGGTCACCCTACTTCGGGCTCTCCGATGCCCGGCTCTACCATATCGCGCAATCAGCGGGGCGCTCCCTCTGGGAGCGGCTGCAGGCCACGGCGGAGCCGGCGGTGGCGACCCTCCGCGATTGGCTCTTGCTCTCCCGCAGGCCCCCGCCCGCCCGCCTCATCCGCCGGATCGTCGATACCTCGGGGATCTCTGTTCTCCTCGGCGGTATGGGCGGAGGCGAACAGGCCGTAGCGAACATCGAGAAGCTGATCGCCATCGCGAGAGGTGCCGATCAGCTCCCGGAGTTTGTCGCGGAGCTCGGCCGCTCCATCGACGATGCGCAGCGTGAGGGGGATGCGCCCCTCGATCTCACATCGACCGATGCGGTCTCGATCATGACGGTGCACGCCGCAAAGGGGCTTGAGTTCCCGGTCGTCGTCCTCCCGGACCTTGCGGAGACGCCACGGTCCGGCGGGGGCACGATCATGGTGGAGGAGGGGTTGCTGCTCGGTGTCTCGATACCGAACCCGGCAAACGATCACGAGCGTGAAGAGACGGCCATCCTCCGGCTCCTCAAAGACGAGTACCGGCAGAAGGAGAGCGCGGAGCGTAAACGGCTCTTCTATGTCGCGGTCACCCGGGCAGAGGATCACCTGATCCTCTGCGGGGAGATGCCGGCTGATGTCCCGGAGCATGGAAAGGTCCGGATGGCCTGGCTCGCGCACTGTCTCGGGCTCTGCGATGAGGTCTACGCCCGGGGTGAGGCCGTCCTTGGTACGCTCCGCATCCCGCTCACACTCGATCCTGCGGCGATCCCGGTCGAAGTGCAGGAGGCCGCCCCGGTCTACCTGCGGGTGCCGGACGATCTTTTCGCACCGGAGGTTCCGGCGGGTATCCCATCTGATAAGAGGGAGCGGGTCTACTCGGCGAGCGAGATCGAGGGATACCTCCGTGGCCCGGGAGGCTTCGGGGAGGGTGCGCTGACCCGGGGTCTCATCGTCCACGAGGTCTTCCGCGGCCGCGATCCCGCCGTGGTGCTCCGGGAGTATGGCGTGGACCCTGACCGGGCGGGAGAGTACCAGGACCTCTACGCCCGGTTCCTTGCATCCCCTCTGATGCAGGGGATCGTCTGCGACCACCGCGAGGTGCCGTTCTCGGTGCGGGTGAACGGGATCGCGTTTGAAGGGGTCATCGACCGGCTGGTGCAGCGGCCGAACGGCGCCTGGGTTCTCATCGACTACAAGACCGGGGCGCCGGCGGGGGACCATGCGATCCAGATGGCGATCTACCGGCAGGCCGCTGCCCAGATCCTCGGCGGCCCGGTCATACCCTACCTCTACTTCGTCGATACCGACCGCTGGGTGGATGTGGATGTGGACGAGGAACGGGTCTTTGCAGAGATCGGGCGGGCGGTTCGGGAGATTGAGGGGGCCTGACGGCGGCGGTATGAAGGCTTGTTCAGAGGTCAACTGCAGTCGGTCTCATGGAGAACTCGCACCTGGTTTTCCCGGGAGAGGCAGAAGCACCTCGACGCAGGCGTCCTAGTGTGTGATGAGTACATCCGTCGGGGACCGGATCTGCGGTCCGAGA